>NZ_JAPWAR010000005.1:0-146381 GCF_041433025.1 Prevotella sp. 20925_1_30
CAGCATAAGAAGGCTCACAAGGCAACTGGTCCATCAGCTCCTGCCAAAGAGTCAGGCTTATGGAATGATGAAGACTTAGAAGATGAAAGCACATCCTCATGGGAAGATTAACAGAGAGTTATTAACTAAAAGAACAAAGTAAAACGAATAAATGATGAAGAAAACAATGAAACAATATTCATTCGCATCACAACTAAAGTCCTTGGCTGTTGTATTTGGTGTAGCCTTGGCTTTTGCATCCTGCGCTAACGAGGATGTAGCACAGAACCCTACCAACCCCAATGAGGATAACGACAAGAACCTCACAACCTTTGTTGCAGGCGACGATACAAAGACCCGCACTTCAATGGATTACAACAGTGGCAATTTCTTTTGGGAGGCAGGTGACTATATCTACGTAAAGGATGACGACGGTGTATTGCGGAAGAGTAGCAATGCGCCAACAAGTAAGGTTGCTTTTTTTATGTATAAAGTGCCAGGTAAGTTTACTGCAAGTAGCAGTTATAAGGTTTATTACTTGGGCAAGAACAGCAGCGGCAACTCTGTAACTATCTCAACCACCCAGAGCCAGACAGCTCCAGACAACACCGCGCACTTTGGCACAGCAGGCGATTACGGTACAGCAACTGCTACAGGAATCCTGGGCGGTAAGTCTTTTAGCTTTGAGTTAGAGCATCAGCCAGCTTACTTAGTCTTCCAGCCTTACACAAGTAACACTATTCTGCATAACTGCTACCTAACTAAGATTGAGGTAAGCTCCGACAACGATATAGCAGAGACATACACTGTCAATACAACAACAGGTGCTTTGGATGCTTCCACAGTAACAAACGGCAATAAGATAGTCTTAACGACAAAAGACCCAACATGGGGTAGCAGCAACTATAACGGCTTCCCACTGACCAACAACAGCGCTAGCGTAACTACTAACGGGGCTTACATGGTGATTAAGCCAGGAACTCATATCTTAAGGGTGCGTTATTGGGTAATGGACATGGCAACATATGTGGAGGGCACCATAACAAAAATACTCCCTTCAACAACCTATGCTTCGAACACTTACTACGATATGAAGGCTAACCTCAACGTACGCGATTACGACGGAACAAAGTATTACATGTGGGATGCTCAGCAGAATTATTGGGCAGGTCACGAATGGAATAGCGCAGCTCCATGGCAGCCAATGCCAATGTCAGTGTCATCCAATCCAAACTACGCCAAGAGCAACAGCGACCCTCGTTACTACAACGAAAGTTACCCAGGTAACGGCGTAAGCAACCCTGCTATCCACTCATGCAAAGACCTTCCAAACGTGAACGAGATGACGTGGTACGCCGCCAAGGGAGATCCCCGTTGGGACGGTGACGAATTATGGACTACTATGGGTCATTTATTTAAAGGCGGCATGTGGTTTAAGAAGAAGTCCGTATTGCAAGCCGAAGGTAATTATAACAGCAACACTGCAGTCGACGGCAGTGATTGGCGCACAAATGGAAACAACTCGCAGAGCTGGTCCATTTCTCTGACTCTTCCTTCCATAGCCGATGCAAACAATTATTTCTACCTGCCCGCCTTGGGTTACTACTACGCGGGTCTGCTGAGCAACGTTGGCTACCGCGGCACCTATTGGTCGTCAAGTGCTAACCCAAGGAACAGCGGCGCTGCGCTCTTCCTGCAGTTCGGAAATAGTTACGTCGGCGTGTTCAACAACGACCGCGGCAACGGGTTCAGGGTCGAGCCAACATTCGAGTAGTCCGTGCGATTGTTCGTGGTCTATTTTGTACCCAGCGAATGGGTAGGAGTCTACCCAACGGGTAGGGTACGATGCTACCCAGCAGCTGGGTACAAGACGACCCAACCGCTGGGTATAAAACACATGAAAAAAGACATCAAAATGATGTTGATATATTAATCTAATGTTTAATTAAAAACCAAATCAAAATGATTGAATTTAAAGTTGCGCCTCGTAAGGCGACAATGGGAAAAATGAAGGGTAAGACGGTGTATATCGCCGTACCAAAAGGTCAACAAAAGATCTCGCCCGAAATGGTGTTGGAACGCATTGTTCGTGAAACCTCATTGACGGAAGGTGATGCTCGTAATGTGATTATCACATTGCGTAACCTTATCCTTGAATGTGCACGCATGGGAACAGGCTTAGATCTCGGTGATATCTTCTCTTTGCGGGTCAACGTGCCCTCAAAGATGGAGGAGAACGAGAAGGACGTATGCGCCAAGAGCCTCAAAGCTCCGAGGCTAACATTGACCTGGAAGAGTCCGGTTCGCAAGGCGTTAAAGGAGTTGCAGGTGGACGTGGATAATCCTGCGCGGAGGAAACAAGGCCTCACCCCCGCCCCCTCTCCAAAAGAAAAGGAGAATAAAGAAGAGAATGGATCAGTAGCAGGTTAGGAAAGAAAGCCTCCCCAAGCCCCTCCAAAGGAGGGGTTGTCCTTATTGGATATAGTTTGAAACGAATGAAAGCATTGTAAGTAGGGTTAGGGACATCCCCTCCTTTGGAGGGGCTTGGGGAGGCTTTTACCACGGGAGCTTTTTTAGATTGATTCAGGGTCTCAATCGTTCTGTAATAAGACAACTCGATTATATTAATTGTGAAATTAATGTCTTTCAAAACTAGTGTATTAATTTGGTTCTCTCGCTTCCGTGGCATAGCCTCACCCCCAGCCCCTCTCCTACAGAGAGGGGGGCGCCTAACGGGGTGGGGCTTTTGTGTGAGACAGAAGAACATGGGATTTAGAGACAAAATGACAGAAGAACATATTATTTAAGGACATAAGTTTTGGAGACAGAGTAACAGAGGAACATAGGGTTATAGTAACAGAGTTGTTAGACATAATGCCATAAAGACATAATTTTTCAATGACATATTGGTTAGCGATATGGTAACAGATGAACATAGGGTCATGGTAACATATTAAGGCAATATGTTCGTGTGTTACTCTGTCTTTAAAGTATGATATTCTGCCTAAGGATATTGAGTTTATTTTGTTTCGAGCTGCTTTTGCAGTCGGATAATCTCATCACGATATTGCGCAGCTTGTAAGAAGTCGAGGTCTTTCGCAGCTTGTTTCATAAGGGCTGTTGTGTTGGCAATACTCTTCTCTAATTGCTCTTTCGTCATCCGCATAACGATAGGATCGGCTGCAAATGCCATTGATTGTGTAGGTTCGGTATATATGCCTTTCGCTCCTTTAGCAAAGGGTATTGTTTGTGCCGTTGTAGAGCGTCCAGTTGTTGGCAAAGTATCCTTAATCGCCTTGACAATTTGCTTTGGTGTGATGTGATGTTCCTCGTTATATTTGAGTTGCTTCACACGTCTCCGCATTGTCTCATCAATGGTTCGCTGCATACTTTCGGTTATGTTATCGGCATACATGATCACCTTTCCGTTTATGTTACGGGCTGCACGTCCGGCTGTCTGCGTAAGACTTCTATGACTACGGAGGAATCCTTCTTTGTCCGCATCAAGTATGGCGACAAGCGATACTTCCGGGAGATCAAGTCCTTCACGCAATAGGTTCACACCAACAAGGACATCATATAGTCCTGCTCGCAAATCATTGATGATTTTGACGCGATCAAGACTGGCGACGTCACTATGGATATAGGCTGTTCGGATGTCGTGATTGAGTAAGTATTCCGTCAATTCCTCCGCCATTCGCTTTGTTAAGGTTGTTACCAATACTCGTTCCTCCTTTTCTGCACGAATAACAATCTCGTTCATTAAATCATCAATCTGATTCTCTGAAGGACGAACCTCAATCTCTGGATCAAGTAATCCTGTAGGTCGAATTAATTGCTCAACAACAACACCTTCTGATTCTTTCAACTCATAGTCAGCAGGTGTTGCAGACACATAGATGATTTGATGAATCAGGTTATGGAACTCTTCAAACTTTAATGGTCGATTGTCAAAAGCCGCAGGTAAACGGAATCCATATTCAACAAGGTTTGTCTTACGTGCTCGGTCACCACCGTACATTGCCGAAATCTGAGGTACACTTACATGGCTCTCATCAATGACCATCAAGTAATCTTTAGGGAAGAAATCAAGTAGGCAATAAGGTCGCTGTCCAGCTTTCCTACCATCAAAGTAACGTGAATAGTTCTCAATACCAGAACAATGACCAAGTTCCTTAATCATTTCAATGTCATATTCAACCCGTTCCTTTATGCGTTGTGCCTTGATATTGTCCCCCAGTTGAGTAAAGAAGTCAACTTGCTTCACCATATCATCCTGTATCTGTCGGATGGCACCTTCTGTCTGTTCTTTTGATGTAACAAAGAGATTTGCAGGATATAGCTCATAATCATCAAAAGTGGCAATTCTATGGAATGCTATTGGGTCAACTTCTTCGATAGTATCAATCTCATCGTCCCACCAAGTAATGCGCAAGATATTGTCATTGTAAGCCATTGCTATATCGACAGTGTCTCCTTTTACTCGGAAGTTTCCGCGTTGTAAATCAATATCATTTCGCGTGTATAAGGAATCAACGAGGCGTCGTAAAAACTCATTTCGATCGATGATTTGCCCTTTCTTGATATGGATGACATTCTCCTTCATTGCGATTGGAGCACCCATACCATATATACATGAAACAGATGAGACTACAATCACATCTTTGCGACCTGATAATAGAGAAGAAACAGCAGAAAGTCTTAGCTTGTCTATTTCATCATTTATAGCAAGATCTTTCTCAATGTAAACATCGGTTGTTGGTAAGTAAGCTTCAGGCTGGTAATAATCATAATACGAGACATAATATTCCACAGCATTCTCTGGAAAAAACGCTTTCATTTCCTCGTAAAGTTGGGCTGCTAGAGTCTTGTTATGTGATAAGATAAGCGTCGGTTTATTCACGTTTGCAATCACATTAGCTACTGTAAACGTCTTACCTGATCCCGTTACTCCTAATAAAACTTGGCTTTTATCTCCACGTTCTAATCCCTCGGTCAATTCCTTAATAGCCTCAGGCTGGTCACCCGTAGGCTTATATTTTGATGTTAATTTGAAGTTCATTATATCTGTAAAAAGGAGAACAATCTTTGGCTGGCAAAGGTACGAAAATCAAGTGATAGTATCTCATTAATAGTGATTTTTTGCTAAAAAAGCAAAGTGCCTTTGTGTATTTATAGAATAATGTGTAACTTTGCATTTCAAAATTAATATATGAAGAAGAGTTTTTTAATAGGCATTTGTGTTGCTTTGCTCTTAACCAGTTGTGCTCATGAATATAATCAGGTCTACAAGACAACTGATAACAACTATAAGTATGAGTTCGCTAAAGAGTGTTTCGCAAAGGGAAAATACGGCTTTGCTGTACCTTTGTTACAGGATCTTGTAACAATAGAAAAGGGTACTGATAATGCTGAGGAATGCCTTTATATGTTGGCAATGGGTGAATATGGATTGAAGGATTATGAAGCAGCTTCAGAAACTTTCAAGAAGTATTACCAAACTTACCCACGTGGAAGGTATGCCGAAATGGCATCCTTTTATATTGGTCAGAGTCTTTTTGAGGGAACGCCAGAAGCACGTCTTGATCAGACTCCCACAATTGCTGCAATTGCTGCTTTCCAAGATTACTTAGATATTTTTCCAGAAGGGAAGATGAAGAGTACAGCTCAACAACGCCTCTTCGATTTGCAGGATAAACTTATTCGTAAGGAGTATCTGAATGCAAAGCTTTATTATAATCTCGGTTCATATTTTGGTAATTGTACCAGTGGTGGCAATAATTATGAGGCATGTATCATTACAGCTCAAAACGCTTTGAATGATTATCCTTATAGTAATCTTCGAGAAGATTTTTCTATCCTAATCATGAAGAGTAAGTATGAGTTGGCACAGATGAGTGTTGAGTCAAAGAAGTTACAGCGTTATCAAGATGCGGAAGATGAATGTTATGGTTTCATCAATGAATACCCTAATTCAAAAGAGCGCAAAACTGCTGAGGATTTCATAAAGAAATGTAAGCAGATAACAAAAGACTAGAAATTAAAGACTTAAAAATATAATAATTAGAATGGATTACAAGAAGTCAAAAGCACCGTCAAATACGGTAACCCGTGATGTTCAAGAACTTTGGAAGGGTACAGGTAATATTTATGAGAGTGTTGCAATTATTTCTAAAAGAGCGAACCAGATTTCTGTTGAGATAAAGCAAGACTTGAGTAAGAAACTTGCAGAGTTTGCTTCTTATAACGACTCTCTCGAAGAGGTTTTTGAGAATCGTGAGCAGATAGAAATTAGCCGCTATTATGAGAAGTTGCCTAAACCAACATTGTTGGCTACGCAAGAGTTCTTAGATGGTGATGTTTATTGGCGTGATCCTTCTAAGGAGGCACAAGAAGAGGAAGAATTGTAATTATGATACAAAGGAAACAAACAATCTTCTTGTTTCTAGCATTGATAGTAACGCTTGCCTGTCTTTGCCTACCGATTGGTAGTTTTGAGCCACAAGGGATGGGTGCTGATAATCAGTTGATGAATCTTTGGCTTACTGATGCAAACGGAGGAAGGAACTTTAATGTTTGGGCATTGTTTGCTATACTATTAGTTACTTGTCCAATAGATTTGTTTGCAATTTTCGACTATCACAATCGTAAGCGTCAAGCTCGTTTCTGCTTGTTTTCTATGTTGATGATTATTGGGTGGTATATTGTATATGGCGTATTCAGTCAAGTGTTAATGACTGGGTTTACTTTCCATATAGAATTTGCAGCATGTCTGCCTCTGATTGCATTTATTCTTTTATGGTTGGCTCGTCATGCTATTCTTGCCGATGAGGCTTTGGTAAGAGCAGCTGATAGAATAAGATAATAATATTTTATTATAATATAATATGGTATCAAAGGCATACTTTAAGTAGCTTTTGATACCATATCTTTTTATTTGAATCTTGCATGAAGAACTTCACTTTGACGAAAGTATATATTGTGGGGCACAATAGTACATTTCGTGGGGCACGAAAGTATATATTGTCAGGGACACGCAATGCGTATTTAGTTGAAGAATGAAGTATTGAAAACAAATAGTAAGAAAGGTACAATAAGAAACGCAAAAAATTGTTCGCGAACAAAATCGAAATTCTTCGCGAACAATTTTTTGTTTGTTCGCGAACATTTTAGAAAGTCCTTTGTGAATCGGTTGAATGGTCGTGATAAGCACCAAGTTATGTTGAATGAAAAAGAGGAGTTTCTCTATGGTAGAGAAACTCCTCTTTTAAGGTGTTATATAGTGTAATTAACTCTATATCTTCATTATTCAAAGAAGGGTTTTATGCCTCCTCGCTCCAGTCTTCCTTGGTCTTGCGAACATAGCTCTTGTAACGGAGCTTAGCCATATCCTCACAAGCCTTGAAGAGCTCTTGACCCTCGTTTGGATAAGCTTTGAGGACAGAGAGGAAGCGAACCTCACTGTGAAGGAACTCTTGGAACTTGTCCCAATCTGGAGCCTTAGAGTCGAGAGAGAATGGGTTCTTGCCTTCTTCTGCCAACTGTGGGTTGTAACGCCAGAGGTGCCAGTAACCACAAGCAACAGCGTTAGCCTCTTGAGCCTGGCTGCGACCCATACCACCCTTAATCTTCAAACCATGGTTGATACATGGAGAGTAAGCGATGATGAGTGATGGACCTGGGTAAGCCTCAGCCTCACGAATAGCCTTTAAGGTCTGTGCGTTGTCAGCACCCATAGCAACCTGAGCTACGTAAACATAACCATATGTAGTTGCCATCAAGCCGAGATCCTTCTTGCGGATACGCTTACCCTTAGCAGCGAACTGAGCGATAGCACCGAGTGGAGTAGACTTAGAGCTCTGACCACCAGTGTTTGAGTAAACCTCAGTATCAAGTACTAAGATATTAACGTCCTCACCA
Source organism: Prevotella sp. 20925_1_30 (assembly GCF_041433025.1). Taxonomy (NCBI): domain Bacteria; kingdom Pseudomonadati; phylum Bacteroidota; class Bacteroidia; order Bacteroidales; family Prevotellaceae; genus Prevotella; species Prevotella sp. 20925_1_30. The sequence goes on from NZ_JAPWAR010000005.1 coordinate 7,900, forward strand.
GAAGCGATAACATGGTCGAGACCACCGTAACCGATATCGTATGAAGCACCATCACCACCGATGATCCACTGGCTACGCTTAACGAGATAGTGGTCGAGAGTCTTCAACTCTGCACATACAGGGCAACCCTTTGCTGCACCAGCCTCGATTAATGGCTTCAACTTAGCTGCTGCAACCTTAGAAGCATCAGCATCGTTCATATTGTTAAGCCATTCTTGAGCTGCTTCCTTGAACTCTGCAGATACGTGATCATCAGCCATAGCACCATTAAGGAGTACGACGATGCGCTCACGCATCTTCTTGTTACCCATTGCCATACCCATACCGAACTCGCAGAAGTCCTCGAACAATGAGTTGTTGAATGCAGGGCCATGACCTTCCTCATTAGTTGTGTAAGGAGTAGAAGGTACTGAAGCAGAGTAGATAGAAGAGCAACCTGTTGCGTTAGCAATCATCTCACGGTCACCGAAGAGCTGTGAAACAAGCTTAACGTATGGAGTCTCACCACAACCAGCACATGCACCAGAGAACTCGAACAAAGGCTGAGCAAACTGAGAGTTCTTAGCGTTTGACTTGATATCTACCAAGTTCTGCTTGCTCTTAACGTTCTTAACAAGGTAGTTCCAATCGGCTGCACGACGTGTAGCTTCCTCTTCACCTGCAACAAACTGTGTCATTGACAATGCCTTGTTACCCTTCTTACCTGGGCAAACATCAGCACAGTTGCCACAACCTGTACAATCGAGAACTGATACTTCGATACGGAATTGCATACCCTTGAGCTGCTTTGGAGCAAGGATGTCAAGGGTTGGCTTGTTGAAGCCAGCCTTCTCTGCCTCATCCAAAACGAATGGACGGATACAAGCATGAGGACAAACGAATGCACACTTGTTACACTGAATACAATTCTCAGCATCCCATGCAGGAACAAAAGCAGCAACACCGCGCTTATCGTAAGCAGCAGTACCAACTGACCATGTACCATCAACGGTACCATGATTAACGAAGTCAGAAACCTTCAAGAGGTCACCTGCCTGTGCGTTCATAGGACGAACGAGTTCCTTAACGAATGCTGGAGCATCGTCAACCTTTGCTTCATCGTCTGGAAGGTTAGCCCATGCTGGGTCAACAGTCAATTGTTTGTACTCGTTACCACGATCAACAGCTGCGAAGTTCTTGTCTACAACATCCTGACCCTTCTTGCTATAACTCTTAACGATGAACTTCTTCATCTGGTCTACAGCAAGGTCGAGAGGGATAACCTCTGTAATGCGGAAGAAAGCAGACTGTAGGATGGTGTTGGTACGGTTACCAAGTCCAATCTCTTGAGCAATCTTTGTTGCGTTGATATAGTAAACGGTAATATTGTTCTTAGCGAAATAACGCTTTACCTTATTAGGTATAAAGTTTACGAGTTCCTCACCCTCAAAGATTGTGTTCAACAAGAATGTACCGTTCTTACGTAATCCACGTGTTACGTCATACATGTTCAGATAAGCCTGAACGTGGCATGCAACGAAATTAGGAGTATTTACCTGATAAGTAGAACGGATTGGGCTATCACCGAAACGGAGGTGAGAACAGGTGAAACCACCTGACTTCTTAGAGTCGTAAGAGAAATAAGCCTGGCAGTGCTTATCTGTGTTGTCACCGATAATCTTTACTGAGTTCTTGTTAGCACCAACTGTACCGTCAGCACCCAAACCATAGAACTTAGCTTCGAACATGCCTTCACCACCTAATGGAATCTCTTCAACCTCTGGGAGAGAAGTGAAGGTTACGTCATCAACGATACCTACAGTGAAGTGATCCTTTGGCTCTGGCAACTCTAAGTTATTGTAAACAGCGATGATCTTAGCTGGTGTTGTATCAGCTGAACCAAGACCATAACGACCACCAACAATCAATGGCTTGTTCTCAACATCATAGAATGCACTCTTAACATCGAGGTACAATGGCTCACCCTCTGCACCTGGCTCCTTAGTACGGTCAAGAACTGCGATACGCTTAACAGACTTAGGTACTGCAGCGAGCAAGTGCTTAACAGAGAATGGACGATAAAGGTGTACAGCTATCATACCAACCTTCTTGCCCTGAGACAACAAGTAGTCGATAGCCTCACGAGCTGCCTCTGTTGCTGAACCCATCAAGATGATGATGTTCTCAGCATCCTTAGCACCATAGTAATCGAAGAGGTGATACTCACGGCCTGTAATCTTTGAGATTTCGCCGAGATAGTGCTCAACAACCTCTGCTACATTCTCGTAAGCACTGTTAGATGCCTCACGATGTGTGAAGAATGTCTCAGGGTTCTCAGCTGTACCGCGAACTACTGGACGTTCTGGAGTCATTGCACGGTCGCGGAAACGCTTAACATCTTCCTCGTCGACCAATGGACGGATATCTTCCTGGTCAAGGCACTCAATCTTATGATACTCGTGTGATGTACGGAATCCATCGAAGAAGTTGATGAATGGAACTGATGTCTTCAATGAAGCAAGGTGAGGAACTGCAGAGAGATCCATAACCTCCTGTACAGAACCTGAACAGAACATAGCGAAGCCTGTCTGACGGCAAGCCATTACGTCCTGGTGGTCACCGAAGATACAAAGAGCGTGACTTGCGAGTGTACGTGCTGAAACATTGAATACACATGGCAAAAGTTCACCAGCAATCTTGTACATGTTAGGAATCATCAAGAGAAGACCCTGTGATGCGGTGAAGGTTGTCGTGAGAGCACCAGACTGCAGTGAACCGTGTACGGCACCTGCTGCGCCCCCCTCTGACTGCATCTCCTGAACGCTTACAGTCTGACCCCAAAGGTTCTTACGACCACGTGCTGACCACTCATCAACGTGCTCAGCCATTGGAGATGATGGAGTGATAGGATAGATAGCTGCTACCTCAGAGAACATGTAGCTCACGTGAGCAGCGGCCTCGTTACCATCACAAGTGATAAACTTCTTTTCTTTAGCCATTTTGAAATTTATTAAATGAAAATTGTTTTATAATGTTTTTGGTCTTTTTCTAATAAAGAAATCCCATTAACCAAAGTGGTACTTGGTTACCTTTCCCAACTTCAGTATTATATTTTGCGTAGATAGTGTCATTACTGAATCGTATCTTGTTATTCTCAGCATCACACACTTTAAATTTATGCTTTTGATTGACAATGTAAGTTCCTTGCTTGCCTCCTTCATTGATAACACAAGTTTCTTGCATTGTATTAACAAAGAAAGTCTCCATAAGTTGTTGCTGTTCCACCTGGATAGGATAGATTGCATACATCAGATTCGGATTCTGTAGCATCACTTTCGACGGTTTCTTGGGGAACTCTTGCCCAACAGGATAAACCAAATTAATAAGTCTAGCATCAGTAAGATTTTTGATGTAATTCATCACTGTTGCACGACTTGTGTTTATTTCTTTTGCAAGGTTACTGATGTTGGGAGCTTTTGTTCCTTCAAGTGCCAAGAGGTAAAAGAGCTTCTTTATCTTAGTCAGATACTTTAACTCTATTTGCTTGATGAGTAGGATATCAACCTCAGTCATCATATTCATCGTCTTCAGAAGATTCTCTGAAAAGTTGCGTTGTTCTAAAAAGAAAGGATAAAAACCATGATGGAGATAGTCAAGGAAATACTTTGTCGGACTAACTTTAGATAAGATTTGATTGGTAATCTCCTCGTGGTTATTTAAAATCTCTTCTAATGAGTAAGGCTTAAGTTGTAATCCTGTTTGTAAATTTAAAAACTCTCGGAAGGAGAACCCACGTAGATTATAGCTTTTGACGATACTGTTTAGTTCTGGATTCTCTTCTTTTAGTCTCATTACGCTTGACCCTGTAAAGACAATCTGTAAATTGGGGTAATTATCATAACACCGCCGTAGTTCACGACTCCAATCGGGCTGCTTAAATACTTGATCAATCAACAGAACCTTTCCTCCATTACGATAAAACTCTCCAGCGAAGTCCGCAATTCCTCTACTTTGAAAATAGAAGTTATTCATATTAACATAGAGACATTGCTTGTCAGTAGAACTATAACGCTCCTTTGCATATTGTAGCAAGAATGTTGTCTTTCCCACGCCTCTTGTCCCTTTGATACCTATTAGTTTGTCGTTCCAATCTATCTCATCCATGAGACAACGACGAACAGGGGCATTTGTATGCTCCACTAGGTATGAGTGAGTACGAAAGAATGCATCCATCTTGTTCTTGTTGTATTTTTGTATTATGCACTTGCAAAGTTACAATTATTTCTTTGATTTGCAAACTCTAGATAGCAAAAAATGTTATTTTAAGGTATTTATTTTGTATTGCATTTGGTTTAATGTAACTTTGCATGACGTAAAAAATAAAGTACGATGACACTACATATATTCAATCCGGAACACGATATTGCATTAGCTTATGATAATAAGTACTTTACAGCCCCCCATGCAGGTAGGCAAATGAGGCATGATTTGGATTATTTGCCAGTTCTATGGGCTAAAGATGGCGATTATATTCTAGTAGAGAATGTCAATTCTGCCCGAATCCATGCTCGACGCTTTATGAGTTATGGTCAGCAAGTTCATTTTATAGATAGTGATAATATAGAGCAGCTTATTGATGAAGTGACAGAAGTAATGCCATGGGGTTGGGATTCTGCAATCAAGTTCCAGTTGGAACAATTAGGGATTAAAGCTAACGTATTACCCACGGATGAGAACCTATCAGCAATTAGAGAACTTAGTAATCGGGAGTATGCTTCACACGTTTTGCGTGAATTGCGAGAGTTGTTAGATGAGGATATATTAATAGGTGAATCGTTTTGTGCAAGGAATGTAGCAGAACTTACTTCTCTCTTAGAGAAAATTGATAAGGCTGTAATAAAAGCTCCATGGAGTAGCAGTGGGAGAGGTGTTCGTTATATTGATACAATGATAGACCCCGCAATACTTAATTGGGCAAACAACGTTATCAAGCAGCAAGGGAGTATTATGGTTGAGCCTTATTATAATAAGGTGAAAGACTTTGGGATGGAGTTCATTGCGGATAAAGATGGTGTTCATTATGTAGGTCTATCAGTGTTCCATACAATGAATGGAGCATATATAGGCAATAGTCTTGAGAAAGAAGAAGTTAAGCAAGAACTTCTCTCAGCCTATATCTCTATACCTGTGCTAAATAATATAGCACAGACATTAGAAACTCTACTGTCGAAACAGCTAACAGACATTTATTATGGAGCATTAGGTGTTGATATGATGATTGTAGCTAATGGGAGTAGGGAAGACGTTGGTTTTAAGTTGCATCCTCTCGTTGAGATAAATTTGCGTCGCACAATGGGGCATGTTGCCTTATCTCTTTCGAATAAAAAGAGCTTCCAACATAAGATGATGCGCATTGATAATGACGGCTCGCACTATCATCTTCATATCCTAAATAAAGATCGGTGATAAACCCTTAAAGCCTATCGCCATATTTGTAATTAGTTGTTATATAACCACCATACAAGATATAGTAAGCAAATTGCAGCAATGGTCGCAACGAACTTTAAAACTTGATTGATTTTATGTCTGCGTTGTGCTCCTTTAGATGATATCGTTGTATGACGCCCAATTCTACTATTAGAATGGCTTTTATGGTGGTGTTGGTGATGGTGTTCTGTTGTCATCTTTTTTGGTTCTCTCTTTAATGTGTATTCCTTATAGCATCCACTTTAGTCATTATGGATAGATTGCAAAGGTATAATAAAATACGGACATGTACGAACATATCCGTATTTTATTGTCTATCAGAAGCGGAAACTTAATTCCACATCAAGCATAGAATAATTAGGATTAGCCTGTAGTGCGTGTTGTGATCTATCATGTACATAAGAATAGATGCCACTCAAAGCCAAGTTCTTTGTAAACTCATAATCAAGACCAATATCATATTGAGTACGCTGCTTTTGTGCGCCATCCGAAGGTTGATACATATCATATCTTGCCTTTGCATGCAACTTATTAGGGATGATAGGAGCGATAACCAGTGCATATACACCTTGTGCCTTATTACCATCAGCACTGAGGTTGCAATCTTTTGCAGCTGCATCATCCGTGTTACTCAAAGACTTAGCAAAGGCATATCCCGTAGAATGGATATACTCAGAACGCAATGTCCAATCATTCGCTTTATATTCAGCAGAGAAAGCATAACGACGTTGCTGCAATTTACATACACCGCTTTGTACGATACCCGCATTATCAGTCCATGTGCCTTTTCTTGCGTATGAGCCCGTCCAACCGAACCATCCTAAGCGTAAACCATTAACGGGCATAACCCATACACCACCGATGATATTCTTCTGTTGGTCAACATCCTTAGTATTAATACCTTGACCATTGAATACTCCTACCTGATAGTGAACAAGGTTGCGCCCCGCATTATTCTTTAGGAAGTCACCTTGCACTTGAATACCAATATCACGCCCATTTGAAGGGTGCGCACCAGCTCTGTCAGAGAAACTGGCTAACTTCAATACACTTTGTGCAACACTCATGAAGCCTTGATCGATAGGGTGAATAGGGTTATCGAATGTAAATGGATTCTTGAATTGTCCCAACTTTACACGGAAATAATCGTACTTTTGCCACTCGGCAAAGAGGTCAACTACACGAGGCGAAGTCCCTAAGGTTGAAGTATTGCCGTTTACTTGTAATTGTGCTTTCCAATACCAATCATCTAATATGCGACCATCTAAAGACACACGACCTAATCGAAGATTAAAGCTGTTCGACTTGCTCGTCTTACTGTTGTGCATACCATTGTATTGATATTGAACGATTCCGAAGCCAGATAACTTTACATTGTTTATCCACTTCTGTCCTTGCGCATAACTTATGATGCTACTAAACATCAATGCTGCTAAGATAATTGTTTTTCTCATAAATTGTATATTTTAGGTGAGATACGACCTGCTGTAATGATACTTAGAGTATTAATGCTGCAAAGATAGTGCTTTATTGGATAAATGCAAAATAATATCCTGCTTTTCTCTCTATGTCATTGTCTAATCATTCCCTACCTTATTCTATATACTGTAAAGCGGATAAGCTTTGTACAACAAGGTTGGTATAATCTGATGTTATATTATCTGTCAGACTCCATCATAAGTATATATCCTATCAATGATAACTAATCAATAGTCTTTTATACAAGCGTGTATAATCAATTATACAGACGTGTATAACTAATTATACAAACGTGTATAATCAATTATACAAACGTGTATAACTCGTTATACAAACGTGTATAATATCGTACTTTAACTTAGAGTATGACAGGATATATACTATCTATGCGACAGGACTTGTATTATCAGATGATAATGCTTCTTAGTTTGACGAGATTCCTCCTTATTATATTAGCTGAATCCATAGACACTCTTTGTGTAAGTCTACTGGATAATTAAACGCAAATGGAGATTCTGTGCTGGAAAGATAGATACTGAACCTTTATTGAACATGCCGAGCTTGTGACAACGTGATAAGCTCATTAATCACGACGTTAGATTAGGCAAAGAGAAAGAGAGTGTATCGCACAGGTTAAGTCCTGCGATACACTCTCTTATATTGATAATTAATTCGTAGTTGTTGGTATGCTATTTACTTTAAATTAATAACGGATGATAATGTTGTGGAATATTTAAAGTAGAAGTCTTTGTAGACGGTGGCATCCGATAGGGGATTACCATTGCGATTGATTTCCTGCTTCTTTAAGATAATGTGATACTTATTGGGTACTAAGTTGGAGATCGTGTATTGTATGTCGTATTTACAAGTACAATTTGTGTCTTCTGTAGATTGTTCTGTCAATATTATTGTGCTACTCCCGTCAGTATTCATTTGGGTTTTGATTAGGGCATCGCATGCCAGTGTTGCATTATGGTGTTCGAGAGTCATCTTTCCTTCACCTAATGCTTTTAAAGCAAGATACTCTTTCCCTTCTCCACCTGATAGATTGTTTGCTCTAGCTAAAGTGGGGCTTGTTTTACATCCTGTATTCGTAGAGTTGGTTAAAGTAGGAATAGGACTTTGAATCTCTGAATGATTGCTACACGCTAGCATTGTTGCTAAGCAAAGTGTTGCTATCAGATAGTTAATGATTTTCATAATGAATAACAGCTTAGTTAATAATAATAGTTTATGTGGTTTGCAAATATAGTTTTTTTATTTAAACTAATTGATGTTTTGTTTTTATTTAACAAGATAAGATACCTCTTACATACGAGAAGAGCCTCCATTCGGAAAGAAAGAAGGCTCTTCTATATTCGAGTATAATTATCGCTTTTCTAATAGAACCACATTTTCAACGTGTGGCGTGTGTGGGAACATATCAACGGGTTGAACGGCGGCTACCTTATAATCAGCATCAAGCAAAGCTAAATCTCGTGCTTGTGTTGCTGGATTACAACTAACGTAAACAATGCGTTTAGGACTTGCCCCGAGGATGACGTTAACAACGTCAGGGTGCATACCAGCACGTGGTGGGTCAGTGATGATAACATCAGGGCGACCATGCTTTTGGATGAACTCTTCGGTGAGAATATCTTTCATATCGCCAGCATAGAAGAGCGTATTATCAATGTTATTGACGTTGGAATTGACCTTTGCATCTTCAATCGCTTCGGGTACATACTCGATACCAATCACCTTACGAGCTTTCTTAGCAACGAAGTTGGCGATTGTTCCCGTTCCTGTGTAGAGATCGTAAACAAGCTCATCTCCCGTAAGATTGGCAAATTCTCTAGCAACAGAATAAAGATGATAAGCCTGTTCGGTGTTCGTTTGATAGAAACTCTTTGGACCCACCTTGAACTTCAGGTCTTCCATCGTTTCAAAGATATGGTCATTACCCTTATAAAGCGTTAGTTCTAAGTCGTTAAACGTATCGTTTCCTTTCTGATTATCCACATAGAAAAGAGAGGTTATTTGTGGGAATTTCTCAGCAATATGCTGCATGAGAGCTTTTGCTCGCTCGTCATCTCCCTCTTCATCGTAATGGAATTGTACGAGCAGCATCCACTCACCCGTATTAGAGTTACGAAGCATGAGGTCGCGTAATAAACCATGTTGAGCACGGATGTCATAGAATGTCATTCCCGTTTCTAAAGCATAGTCACGAATATCATTGCGTATCTCGTTACAAAGATTATCCATGAGCCAGCACTTCTCAATAGGGTAAATCTTATCGAAGCTGCCCGTTATATGGAATCCAATGGCACCACCTGATAGCCCAACACCTTCAGGTAACGCAGCTAATTCTTCGGCGGTGTACCATCGTTTATTGGCACAACCAAACTCTAGCTTATTGCGATATTCCTTTGTGTGGACAGAACCCATGATAGGTCGGAACTCAGGAAGCTCAACCTTTCCAATGCGGCTCAGTTGATCATAAACCTGCTGCTGCTTTGCCTTTAATTGTTCGCTGTAAGGTAAGTTCTGCCATTTACATCCGCCACAGATACCAAAGTGTTCGCACATAGGTTCTTCACGCACATTGCTCTTGCTGATAAATCGAATGACGGTAGCCTCGCAATAACTACGTTTCTTCTTTCGAACTTGCAAGTCGACGACGTCACCAGGAACAACGAATGGAACAAAGACAACCTTGTCTTCCACGTGTGCAACACACTTTCCTTCGGCAGCAACTGCCTCTATAGTGACATTCTCAAATATAGGAAATGGCTTTCTCTTTCTACTCATAAATTGTTTTGTATTTGGCTGCAAAGTTACTAAAAAAATCTAGTATGCGTCGTTGTGCCTATCTTTATTGTGTATGTGTGTTCGCTAACAAGATGAAAATGTAAGGTAGAGATTACATTATTCATTGAAAAGTTTGTCACTTTACCTAATTATTGGTATATTTGCACGTAGAGATAAATAACTAAAATACATTATCAATTATAATTATGAGCGAAAAAAGAGTTTATACCTTCGGTAATGGTAAGGCAGAAGGTAAGGCTGATATGAGAAATCTCCTCGGTGGTAAGGGAGCTAATCTAGCAGAAATGAATCTTATCGGTGTTCCTGTTCCTCCAGGTTTCACCATTACTACCGATGTGTGTAACGAGTATTTTGAGAAGGGTAAAGAGACAGTTGTTGGCTTATTGAAATCAGAGGTTGAGAATAGCGTTAAGCATGTAGAATCTTTGATGAACTCAAAGTTTGGTGACCCTTCTAATCCTCTTCTTATGAGTGTACGCTCTGGTGCACGTGCGTCAATGCCAGGTATGATGGATACAATCCTCAACCTTGGTTTGAACGATGTTGTTGTAGAGGGATTGGCAAAGAAGACAGGCAATGAGCGTTTTGCCTACGATAGCTATCGTCGCTTCGTACAGATGTATGGTGATGTCGTATTAGGCATGAAACCAGTAAATAAGGAAGATATTGACCCCTTTGAGGCTATTATACAGCAAGTAAAGGCACAGCGTGGTATCAAACTCGATAACGAAATGACGGTTGAAGAGTTGAAGCAACTGGTGACTTTATTTAAGAATGCTATTAAAGAGCAAACAGGTCGGAACTTCCCTGACGATCCAATGGAGCAGCTTTGGGGTGCAGTATGCGCCGTATTTGATTCTTGGATGAATGAGCGTGCTATTCTTTATCGTAAGATGGAGGGCATTCCACAAGAATGGGGCACAGCCGTTACAGTTATGGCAATGGTCTTTGGAAACATGGGTGAAACATCAGCAACAGGTGTTTGCTTCTCTCGTGATGCTGCAACTGGTGAGAATTGTTTCAATGGTGAGTATCTTATCAATGCACAGGGCGAAGATGTTGTAGCAGGTATTCGTACACCACAACAGATTACAAAGGAAGGTTCATTGCGTTGGGCAGAGCAGCAGAATATTGACGAAGAAACCCGTCGCAAGAAGTTCCCTTCAATGGAAGAAGCTATGCCTGAGTTATACGCCCAGTTGTATGCTCTTCAAGATAAGTTGGAGAAGCATTACCACGATATGCAGGATATGGAGTTCACCGTACAAGAGGGTAAGCTCTGGTTCTTACAGACTCGTAATGGTAAGCGCACAGGTACTGCAATGGTGAAGATAGCTATGGACTTGCTTCACGAAGGTGAGATTGATGAAAAGACAGCTCTTTTGCGTTGTGAACCAAATAAACTTGATGAACTTCTCCACCCAGTATTCGATAAGGAAGCACGCGCTCAAGCACATATATTGACACGTGGCTTGCCAGCTTCACCAGGTGCTGCTTGCGGTCAGGTAGTATTCTTTGCTGATGATGCAACAAAGTGGCATGAGGATGGTCACCAAGTAATTATGGTGCGTATTGAGACATCTCCAGAGGATCTCGCAGGTATGTCAGCAGCAGAAGGTATCTTGACAGCTCGTGGCGGTATGACTTCACACGCAGCAGTTGTTGCTCGTGGTATGGGTAAGTGCTGTGTCAGTGGTGCGGGTGCAATTATGGTTGATTACAAGGCTCGTACTGTTGAGATTGATGGAACAATCATTCGTGAAGGTGATTACATCTCATTAAATGGTTCTACTGGTGAGGTTTATGCAGGTGAAGTGAAGACACGCCCAGCAGAGGTAACTGGCGACTTTGCAGAGTTAATGAATCTCTGTAAGAAGTATAGTAAATTGGTTGTACGCACCAATGCTGATACTCCACACGATGCAGAGGTTGCAAGCAACTTTGGTGCTGTTGGTATCGGTCTTTGTCGTACAGAGCACATGTTCTTCGAGAATGAGAAGATAAAGGCTATGCGTGAGATGATTCTCGCTGATAGCACAGAAGATCGTGAGAAGGCTCTCGATAAACTATTGCCTTATCAGAAACAAGACTTCTATGGTATCTTGAAGTGTATGGATGGTATGCCAGTGAACATTCGTTTGCTTGACCCACCATTGCACGAGTTCGTTCCTCATGATTTAAAGGGTCAAGAAATAATGGCTCAAGAGATGGGTGTAAGCGTTCAGTTCATCCAGAGCCGTGTAAGTTCTCTGTCAGAGCATAACCCAATGTTAGGACTACGTGGTTGTCGTTTGGGTAATACATTCCCTGAGATTACAGCCATGCAGACAAAGGCTATCCTCGGTGCTGCTATCCAGTTGAAGAAGGAAGGCTTTAACCCAATGCCAGAGATTATGGTTCCATTGGTTGGTATCGTCAATGAGCTTGATATACAGGAGCACATCATTCGTAAGACAGCTGATAAGCTCTTCAAGAAAGAAGGTGTAGAGGTTCCATTCAAGGTGGGTACGATGATTGAGATTCCTCGTGCTGCTCTAACTGCCGACCTCATCGCACAAAAGGCAGAATACTTCAGCTTTGGAACAAACGACTTAACACAGATGACCTTCGGTTATAGCCGCGACGACATTGCTAGCTTCTTGCCAAGCTACTTGGAAAAGAAGATTCTTGATGTTGACCCATTCCAGGTTCTCGATCAGAAGGGTGTTGGTCAGTTGATTCAAATGGCTGTTGAGAAGGGACGTAAGACGCGCAAGAACCTCAAGTGTGGTATCTGTGGTGAGCATGGTGGTGAGCCAAGTTCTGTCAAGTTCTGCCATCATGTAGGGCTCAATTACGTTAGCTGTTCTCCATTCCGTGTGCCAATCGCAAGACTCGCAGCGGCACAAGCAGCAGTGGAAGAAATGTAGTAATTTGCTAAAATTCAATATGTTAGGCGGTATACCACGTGTTTACGTAGGTATGCCGCCTATTTGCTTACGTAAACTTTTTTATTTAAAATCTTTTTGTGTAAGTTGACCTTATCACCTCTTTTTTTACGGAAAAATAATAAAGTGAGTTTCTGTTAAGAAATAAGACTAATTGAACGAAAAGTACTTGTTTTTAGTATTTATTGAATTAGTTAATTTTCTGCAAATGTACGAATTCAAATCTGTCAATTTACAGAAGCTTTATAAGTAACTATATCTCATCAGTTTCAATGAGCAACTTTTGTTTAATTGAATAATAGTTATAATTTATATGTTATGTCTTTTTTGCGACTATATAAGGGTCTTCCGGAATTTGGAGTGATGGTATTATACTTTTTAGACTTTCTGTTGATAAAAAAGTATTGTAAACCCTTAAATATAAGCTTTTTGTGGCGTGGATAGCCCATGTAAGCTAAGTATAGATTTTGTAGCCTTTATTTTAGCACTTTATATTCTTTAATATTCAGTAAACAAAGGGATGTGAAAGAATAGAACTCACAAAAGTTATTGATTATCAGACTTTAAATTATATCACTCCAAATTCTGGAAGACCCTTATAAGCTTATGGATTCACTAAGGATTATATAATCTTCTTTATTTTATATCTATCTTGTTTGCTATTTAATTTTTATTTTTTTATATTTGCAAACGAACTTTTAAATATGATCGTGATATTGCTGGGCTATCTTAACTTTCATGATATATAGATTGATATTTCTATCAAGATAAAATATATGCTGTAGGAAAGCCTGTAAGGGTACTTGTTCAATATTGTGAGATTGTGACATTGCATATCATGTATAAATCTATTTATGAAGTAATATGAGAAGAAATGATATTATTTACTATAAATTATAATTATGAGAAGAAATCTTTACTTATGTGTTTTATTTTTATTATGTGTAATACCCTTAAGTGCACAATCATTACCAACAGTTGTTGGAGTACGCTTTGGCGATAACTATACTTCGTGTAAACATGTGCTTGATCAACGTTTCAATGGCGGAAAAGATAGCTATCAAAATTCCACAAACAAGTTAACGTATTATGATGTCTTATTTGCAGACGAACAATTTGACTATGTGAATTTTGAGTTTCAAGCGGAAGGCAATGCAACGTATTTGTATTTTATATCCTTTTTTCGTAGTTTCAATTTAAGTTCAGTTGAATACGCTAAACAGCAGAGAGATAGGCTATATACAGTGTTCTCGGAGAAATACGATTTCAGGTGGAGTGGTACAGGTGAAGATGGTTTTAAATATTATATTTTTGGTCATTCTCCCAATAATAGAGAAGATGGCTTTATAAATATAAAAACTTCAAAAGGCAAAACAAGGGGCGGAGAAATGAAATATTGGACAACTTTGAGCTATGGACCAGTAAACTTTGTTAATCCATCTGATGAAATATAGCCATGTCTGATAATGATAAAAAGCGTTTATTGCTTGCAGAAGGTTTTATTATCATTTTGCTTATAGGGATTGTTACGTTATTGTTTTGGGTAAGCTCTCTTTCATCTCGCTTAGATGAAGTAGAAGTGAAAGTAGAGGAGTTCGAACAAACTGTAGGGGAAAACAGCTCTCGAATAAGTGATCTGGAAACTTCTGTAGAAGAGAGCAAATCTCAAATAGATGAAATAAAAGATGAACTCAACTTGTAGTATAAAACTCATAAAATCTATAAAATATAACTTATGAAATTATTAGCTATCATTTCATTATACCTGGTATTGGGAAACGTATTTACGGAGAGCGTTAGCGGTAACAGTACCAATTCTGTTGTGTATATATGCACTGGACCAAAGGCAGCGGTCTACCATAGGACTAAGCACTGCAGCGGTCTGAACCGCTGTAGTGGTGATATTGTCTCCGTTTCTTTGTCAAAGGCAAAAGGCATGGGGCGGAGACCGTGCAAGAAGTGTTACTAAGCAATTAGGTAGAATTAACTTAAGAGTATTAAATCAATGGAACAAAAAACAATAGAAAAAATGGTTTACTTACACAAACCGTCTAACTGCTTTATTTTAAGCAATATTTTTCTGCGGCACAAGCAGCAGTTGAAGAGATGTAGTATTTTACTAAAATTCAATATGTTAGGCGGTATACCACGTGTTTACGTGGGTGTTCCGCCTATTTTTTATAAAAAAAAGGGAGCGTATCAATGAGACGCACTCCCTCTGATATTAGTTTCTAAATACTAAGCCCTCGCCAAAGCAATCAATGATGACAGGCTTGTCACGATTGACAGTACCTGCAAGCAATGACTTACTGAGGTCGTTCAATACGTAACGCTGGATAGCTCTCTTGACAGGACGCGCACCGAACTCTGGATCGTAGCCAACATCTGAAAGATAGTTGATGGCTGGGTCGGTCCACTGAAGTTCAATACCCTGTGGCTCTAACATATCCTTAACTCTCTCCAACTGTAGACGAACAACACCACCAATCTGATCCTTTGTCAATGGCAAGAACATAATTGTCTCGTCAATACGATTGAGGAACTCTGGACGTATCGTCTTCTTCAACATATCCATCACCGCAACTTTTGCCTTGTCGATTACTTCCTCACGATTCGTATCGTTAAGATGCTCAAACTGCTGTTGGATGTATTGCGAACCAAGGTTAGACGTCATGATGATAATCGTATTCTTGAAGTTCACCGTTCGCCCCTTATTATCTGTCAATCGACCATCGTCCAATACCTGCAAAAGAATGTTGAATACGTCTGGATGTGCCTTCTCAATCTCATCAAAGAGAACCACTGAGTAAGGCTTGCGGCGTACAGCCTCGGTCAGCTGACCACCCTCATCATAGCCTACATATCCAGGAGGCGCACCGATGAGTCG
Source organism: Prevotella sp. 20925_1_30 (assembly GCF_041433025.1). Classification (NCBI taxonomy): domain Bacteria; kingdom Pseudomonadati; phylum Bacteroidota; class Bacteroidia; order Bacteroidales; family Prevotellaceae; genus Prevotella; species Prevotella sp. 20925_1_30. The sequence continues at coordinate 23,473 of NZ_JAPWAR010000005.1, forward strand.
AGTTACACTGAACTTCTCTTGATACTCACTCATATCAATTCGTGTCATCATAGACTCGTCATTGAAGAGATAGTCAGCCAATGCCTTTGCCAACTCGGTCTTACCAGTACCCGTTGTACCTAAGAAGATGAAGGAAGCAATTGGCTTTTTCGGGTCTTGTAAGCCAGCACGTGAACGACGAACAGCGTCTGCCACGGCTGTGATAGCTTCATCTTGTCCAATGACACGCTTGTGTAGTTCATCCTCCAAGTGGAGCAGTTTATCCTTCTCACTCTGTAACATTCGTGTGACAGGAATACCCGTCCAACGGCTCACAACCTCAGCAATATCATCCGCTGTAACCTCCTCGCGCACCATTGCTTGACCATCTTGTGTAGCTTGCAACTGCTGTTGAATATTCTTGATATCATCCTCCAGTTGTTTCAAACGAGAGTAACGAATCTCGGCAACACGTTCGTAATTACCCTCACGCTCGGCACGATCAGCCTCATACTTGAGCTGCTCAATCTCTTGCTTGTCTTGCTGAATCTTATTCACCAATCCACGCTCTCCTTCCCACTTAGCACGGAATCCATGTTCCTGCTCTTTGAGTTCGGCAATCTCCTTGTCGAGTTGTGCAATCTTTTCTGTGTCGTTCTCGCGCTTGATAGCCTCACGCTCAATCTCAAGTTGTTTCAAACGACGAGTAATCTCATCCAACTCCTCTGGAACAGAATCACGCTCCATGCGTAGTTTTGCGGCTGCCTCATCCATCAAGTCGATAGCCTTATCAGGTAAGAAACGATCTGATATATAACGCTCAGAAAGTTTTACAGCTGCTATACAAGCATCGTCTTGAATACGAACCTTGTGATGGTTCTCATAACGCTCCTTCAATCCACGAAGGATAGAGATGGCGTCCAATTCGTCTGGCTCATCCACCATAACTGTTTGGAAACGACGCTCAAGAGCCTTATCTTTCTCAAAATATTTCTGATATTCATTCAGCGTTGTTGCACCGATAGCTCTCAACTCGCCACGTGCCAAAGCTGGCTTCAAAATGTTAGCTGCATCCATAGCACCTTCGCCACCACCAGCACCGACCAATGTGTGAATTTCATCGATGAAGAGGATGATATTACCATCAGCCTGCATCACTTCCTTAACCACACTCTTCAATCGCTCCTCGAACTCACCTTTATACTTAGCACCAGCCAACATCGCACCCATATCCAATGAGTAGAGTTGTTTATCTTTCAAATTTTCTGGCACATCACCACGAACGATTCGCTCTGCCAAACCCTCAACAATAGCGGTCTTACCAGTACCTGGCTCACCAATGAGAATAGGGTTATTCTTTGTACGACGAGACAGAATCTGCAATACTCTTCGAATCTCCTCATCACGACCAATCACTGGGTCGAGCTTGCCTGCACGTGCATCTTCTATAAGGTTGCGAGCATATTTCTGTAATGACTGATAGTTCTCGTCACCACTTTGCGACTGCACCTTCTGTCCTTGTCTAAGATCATTAATTGCAGCTGTCATTTCTTTCTCTGTGCAACCCGCATCTTTCAATATCCGACTTGCTGTGGAATTTACAGCCAACAGAGCGAGCAACATCGGTTCAATGCTTACAAACTCATCGCCCATCTTCTGCGAAATATCCATCGTGCGTTGCATTACCTGATTGGTCTCAGAAGAGAGATAAGGTTCACCACCAGATACTTTCGGTAAGTGGCTCATCTCATTCTGAATGGCACTCTCCACAGCTTGTGCATTCACACCTAATTTCTGGAAGACGTAATTAATCACGTCTTTTCCCTTTTCCATCACACCAGCCAAAATATGCACTGGCTCAAAGGTTTGCTGCCCATTTCTCTGTGCAATATTTATCGCACTCTGAACAGCCTCTTGCGCTTTAATTGTAAATTTATCAAATGTCATTCTTCAAATCTCCTTTCTTATTTTCTTATCGTTCCTCTAATCATTTCTAACCAGACGTTTTTCAATCACCTAATTATTCATCATCAGCCTCCCGATTATTTCTTACTTTTTTACTAATTCTGTAACCCATTATCTCAAATGATGTGCCTATGAAAACAAAATGACAGAATGACAGACGTAAGCGACATAATGACAGAACTTTTCTTCTTTCTCACTAATCACTCCCCTCTCCACTCGGAGAGGGGTTGGGGGTGAGGCTACTCCTCTCCTTTACTTCCCTTCGGTCATTGACCGTTGGTTCGGGGAGGCTGGCAGTTTGCACTCCTCCCCCTTCGGGGAGGTCGGGTGGGGCTACTTCACTTTCACAAACACTTTTTCTCCTTTCTCCATAGCCTCCGTCATCCTGCGCATCAGCTGTTGGACGCACTTCGTAGAGTCCAGTACATAGCCTTTGCGGCGGTTGAAACCGAGGAGGATGCAGCCCCTCGTGTCTTCTGGCTTATTCCCCGCATGAATCCTTATCCCTTCAAAGCCCTTCACGTTCAGCAGTAGCGGCAACCATCGTCCGAATCGTTGGCTACGAGTGATGAGGATGCGATAACGCCCTGTGGGGATAGCTCTAAAACCCTCGCCTTTCACTTTCTTAATCGTTTTCAATGAACACTTTTCTGACAGACGTTTTGAGGGAGGTTCGAGGGTGTCAGAGAAAAAATAATTATTGACATATAAACGTCCGATAGTATATTTCTTCTGGTAATATTGTCTTATTAGTTTTATTTCCATAGCGTTGACTTAATTTGATTTGTGATTTTATGATTGTGATTTGTGATTTTGTGATCTTGATTTTTGATTTTGTTTTGTTTTTCGATTTTGTGATTTTATGATTGTGATTTTGTGATTGCTAATAGAGAGTTTCAGATTACAATAAATATTACATGACACGATTAAAAGTGTTTACACCTTATATTTATCTTGGGTCGTTTTCATCCATTTGCCTTCCTCTTTCTTTTCAATCCATCCACTCTTCTTCCATCGATAGATGATGTTGTTGATTACGTTTCTGGTCACAGTAGAACCCTTTTCTTTTTGCAGGTCATTGATGGTGAAAACAGGTGGGAGTTTGTCAAAAATACATCCGTTTGCCGAATATTTTCCCATTTCTTGTTCAGCCGACTTATATTCACAGAGTAATGCTTCACCGAAGAAGTTACATTGTTTCTCCAAAATATATTCAGCAATCAAGCGGGCAAATTCCAGCACCTTCTCGTTCTCTTCACCCATCAGCAGACGGGCAATAACGCCACAACGAAAGCCAATGACGGCTGCACGCTTACGATAGGTGTCTTTGACGATGTCTCCATCAGCCATTGCTTCTATTCTTTTCCGTTCCACCCACTCGCCGATAGCTTCTCGCAATAGGGGGGTGTCAATAATGCCATGGCTGGCGCGCAACATTGTTACAGCAGCATTAACTTCAGTTGACAAGCCCTCCACTTCTTCACCATAGAGGGGCATAGGGGCAAAAGTGGAATCGGGCATTTCTGCGATAAAGATGCGCGATGACAATCCGTTTTCAACATTGTCTCTTTTGAAACATCTTTTGAAGGCACCGTAAGTGCCAAGGATAGAGAAATTATAGGCTACGGGAACCACACCACTCTCTGCCTGATCTGAGTTGTAATCTTGCCCCCATACACCATTATCGAAGGCAAGGCGATAGACATCATACTTCTGCGACCATGACCCTGCACCATTTGTCTTGCGCAGCGTGTCAAGTTCCTCTCCAAAGGAGAAGAGCGTGTGACCACGGGAATTCTTAAAGCGTCTCAACAGCGTTGAACAACTAATGGTGACGGGCACTGAACGTATCAACACACAAGGATCTTCGGGTGCTTTCTCGTTGGCTTTGCGACGCTTCTTTTCCTGTTTCCATTTCTCTTCAATCTCACGTGAGCGAGCGTCGTCCTCAAGCATTTGACTTATCCATAAGTCCACCTTTGATTTGCAAACGCTCTTGCCTGATGCTTGTGGACCGACAATGACCGACATTAAGTTGAGTCGGTGTAACTGACCATCACAATATCTTACTTGAACGCCGTCTGCGTAGGCAGCAGCAAGGGGGAGCACAGCACATAGTACGGGCATGTGCATATTGGCAGGAACGCCCTCAAGCGTTTTGCACAATATGGGGGGGAGGGTGTTGAATATTTTGTTAATGCAAGCTATCTGCGCTTGCTGCTCTGCCTCTCTTTTTATTTCAAGTTGTTCCAGGTTGTTTTCGGTTGATACTTTTGAATCTGCCTTATTTCTGAGTGATTCTGTATAAATCTTTCGCAGTTGAAATGACATCGGGCGGTTGGTGTTGGTGTATTTCTCGTAGAAGTCTTTGATCAGCTGTCGGCAGTCGGATTCTCGTGAATATTCTGGCATACGCTGTGCGATGATGGCTTTGAGCTGCTCTTGTGGGAGGAGTCTACAGATTCCCATAGAAAGTAGTGTTACGAGCGAATTGTGGCGTGTTCCCTTGCTGGTAAATGCAGCAGGTGACAGCCCCGAAGCGGAAACAAAAGCGTCGAAGAGTTCTTCCGTGTCTGGAAGGATGTCAACGGGTGTGTCGTCAGCGTTTGCAGTGTCTTCTGTAGTCGGCTCTGTGCTCTCTTCTGTGGATTTTATAGGGGGTAGAGGGGTGACGGGTGTGTTTTTTATGTCAGTATCCTTTACTGGTGTCGTCGGTGCTTTTTGCTCCGTAAATAGACGCTCTTTGTCGATAAAGAATATGTATTCGGCTGGCACAGCAAACGAGCAGCGGGCGTAATCCTTGCAAGCTTCGTCAAAATCTTTCAGTCCCAGTTTCCCTGCGAGCCACTGCTGTCCCTCTGCCAAAGTCATCTTCTGAGGAAGTGTGAATACAATGCGCAGTCCTTCTGACGATGGCGTCATGTGCACCAATACGATGCCCAACTCCTTCGTACGCTCTTTTACTTTTTCGTTGTAGAAGGTTTCAGGTGAGGGGATATGGTCGATGTCAAGAATGGAAAGCCCTGAAGGAATTGCCTCAGCGTTGAGTCGATGACCATTCTTGAAATGGGCATGAAAGCAGAAGGCTGGTAAACGGCGTTTCAGTTCTGCTTTCTTCGTTGAGAAATCGTCACGACTCATCTCGCCACGCATCACTTGTTCGCGGTAATCGGCAAGTTCAGCACAGATGTTGTTTACTATGGTCGAATGTATTACCACATCTAAGATATCAGCTGTGCAAGGAATTGTGTGCTGGGAACGAATACTTTGTATATAATCGAACATTTTGTTTACTTTTATGATTAGAAACGGGGATGTTCATACATGATTTATAATGCAGAACAACCCCATGAAAAATTATTACTATGCAAGCAGACTTCCTTCCATAAAGTTAATTGCCTGCTGACTTTCATCGTAAACAACGTCTACGGGGGCTGTCTCGTTAGAGCGTTTCACCATGATGTAAAGCCTTACGCGGTCGGGCGCCACTGTTGCTCGTCCGTGTTTCATGTTCAGAATGCGGTTGGGCGTTGCCGTTGATGGCGTTTCTCTCGCGAACGCACGGAAATCAAATTCCTGTGGGGAATTCATTGCAATAGACCCTCTCACTCTCTTGCCGTTAGCGGCGATAATGCGCTGGTAGTCAGCGTCACTCATAATTACTTTTACTTCCATAATCTTATGATTTTTTATTGATAATCTCAATGTCTGAAATACTTACATTCTGGAACACACGCTCATTATATTCCGTTGTGTAGAAGTAGAGTTGTGCTGCGACGAGCGCACCCTCTTCGAGTTCTTTTTCTGCCTCTGCATCAAAGAGGGTTGATGTGAAGCGGTCGGCAAACTTACCTCCAAGCTGTTGCAACTGGATGTCACGGCAGTGTGAGGTGATTCCTTTTTGGTTGGTGTACGGGCGGACTTCTCCGAGTTTTGTAATCTTAAAAATGTTGTTCATAATGATATTTTTTTTCCGCAGACAACATTGCCATTGGTTTGTTTTATGTTTGCAAAGTTATCTCGCTTCATTCGTGATTGCAACTTTTAGAAGTAATCTGGGGTTTCTTAAAATCTCTTAATCTTAATCGCTAAATGCTTTATTTACAGAGGCTTTCAACGTTGATTCAGAAAGACGGATATTACTATGATCGTTGCTGACGAGGTATCTGAAGAAGATGCTTTTAGCCACTCTTAGTGGACTTTCTCCCTGCTCTCCCGATGCTATTGTTAGGGCAATAAGGGCATAGAACCATGTGCGTTTTATCTTCTTTTTCCCCTCCTCCGATAAGAACAATCCTTTCTCTCTCCGCAATGTCTTCACGTCATTGGATAGATAGGGTCGCAGTTGATTGGTTAGTTCGTCCAAACGCTTGAAGTATTCTGGTTTGAATAGTTCGCACATCATCGTGTTCTCGTCAAAAGGAAATCTGCGCTTTGCTTTGCGCTGCTGCTGCACACGCTGTCGTGTGTAATGCTTTTTTCTCATTCTCCCAAGTGTTGTGAGAAGAGAAAGCACGGGAAACGCTGCGCAGCTTTACCTCATGAGATTCCTCCTGCCCACTCCGCTCGGGTGAAACAATCTGTCTGATCTTTGGGTGTAATCTCTCGAAAGAGAAAACCCACGTCAAGTCATTCTAACTGTGACGTGAGTACAAAGTTATAGACAGGGAGCGTTGGCATGAAGCTCAACCTGGCAAAGGCTTTATAAAAAAAATATTTTTTTATTATCAAAAAATTATAAACTGATAATCAGTAGGTTACGAAAATAGTTTATAATTTATTTATAGAAAGTTTATAATGTGTTTATAGATTGTTCATAATTTGTTTATAGATAATCCGTCATGTGTTTATAGATTGCATCTCATGTATTTATAGCTTGTTTAACAGGGCGTTAATAGATAGTTAGGATCGCTTTCCTTTTGTTCTTACACGATAAAAATAAGGGGATAGCCTCGTGGCTACCCCCTCTATTTATTCCCTGATTCTTTGATTTATTCTACGAATATAAAATGTTTTTCCACAAGAATATCAATTTCTCTTGCAAATATATGTGACTTTTTTAGAGGATGTCTTCTTCTTTCTCTATCTCTTTACCACTTTTATTATCAATAGGTAGAGTGAGAGTAGAGGGCTGGTGTGGGTTATTGCCTGTACCAGCTAATAATACAACCTCTTCGCATAAAGAATGGACAACGCAACAGGGGCTGGTGTATTCTTTCTTATTCATTATGTTCTAATTTAAGTATATATTTTGATGTTTATTTTAAGTATATCTCTGTCAAATAATTTGTTAAGCAGCTCGCCAGAATAATTTGCAGATAAATTGTAGTAATGCTATTAAAATAGCTCGAATGAGATGCAAAGTTAATTAATATCTTTTAAAAAACGCTCTGTTTATCCTTAAATCCGCAATAAATGTGCAAAATAACGACTTTTGTAGGCTGTTTCTTTTCCCGACAGCAAGGTGACATCAGCTGAGTAAGAACAGTTTTACAGAGCCTCAATAATTCTGGCGATGGCATTATAGTTGTCGGTGGTAATGCCGAAGGCGGTGCGGTTGTCGTTGTAAGGGCGGTGGTGAGTGAGGTAAGGGCTGTTGTTGCTTCCGCCAATGGTTGTGTTGATTTTGTGCATGGGGATGTTGATGTTTCTTTTGTTTATGAAGAGGGCGATGATGTTGAGTGCCATCTTCTTGTTTATGCCCCACGGGTTGGCGTTGGGCATTGTCATCTCGAAGCGGGCGAGGAGGGTGTCGTCGTTGCAGATGTTTTCAAAGCATTGCTTTAGATTTTCGTAGTCGGAGCTGCCAAAGAGCTGTTCTAAGCCCCTTGTCTTATCAAAGAGAGTTGTTAGGATTTTCTTTCTGCGTGCTTCCTTCTGTAGGGTGGGGGTGGTGTTTGCATCTTTTGCGGTGAAGGGGTTATAGCTGTCAATGACAATCTTCTCACCATAAATGTTAGTCTTCTGAGAGAAGAAGAGTTCAGCATACTTATCGAAAGCGGTTTCCCCTATTTCGTTCATTATTTTCAGTACGACACCATCGTTCTCACTTACAGGATCCTCCTCGTGTCCAGGTTGAATATAATTCAGACTTCTTGTGGCTGTTACGGTCATAATGAGTTGTGCTGACGCTTCAGCTTCAGCTCTTGTGCGATTGATGGTGTTTCTTCCCTGCTTGATAATGCTACACTCTTTGATTAATGAGGTGTAGATAAAGGGGATTTCGTCAATTTTATTTCCCCCTGCTTGGTAGAGTTTTTCAATGCATTGTGTACTCGTTTGCCAGATGTCCATCACAGAGATTTCTCCCTTCTCTCTTTGCAGGCGGTTGAGTGGCGATGCCCATTGCTTAAAGAGCGAACCCTCTGGTGAGTTCATTACCTGCGTCTTGTAGACCTCATTGTCATAGTCTGTCAGAATCTCCATATTCTTGTAAGTCTTTTTCAATTTTATTTATCAATGCTTTAAGATGCTCTTTTGGATAGAGTTCTGGGTTGTCGAGACTCATATTGCTGAAGGTTGCATCCTCGAAGTTGATGTATCTGTAGTTATCTTTCCCGACGTTAATCTTTTTTCTACTGCCGTTGGGCGTCAGACTGATAGATGCGTCTCCACCAATATCGCTTGCTACCTCGACAACATCTCTTGTCCATTTGTCTTTCGCATTCAAATGCACAGCGTTGCCTGCGCCAGCATCGGTGACAAGTTTCACTCCTGCGTTCGTGTCTTTGCGGATTCCTTGGATAAACTCGAAACGCTTTGCGAGTCGCTCGAGGTTAGGTTTGGGCCATGTAAATTCCACTTTTCGGAAGCCTCTGGGGTAGCGGTTTCGATCGTTAACAATCTCCCAGAAGCAGGATGAATTGTATAGATTTCTGATACTTACTTTTAGAGAGAATCGTTGTGCCATGATTCTTGAGAATGTTTTTTCAAGGATATTTTCCACCGATTTCATCGTTCGAAATGCTGTTGTTGAGTTCTCTATAGCGAGGAGCTGCACGCCAGGTCGATTGTCAATAATAATTATGCAACGTCGATAGTCATCAAAGGGGATCGAATTGAGTTGTTCGTCGTGTCGTGTTCCTCGGCAGTTGTTGAGAATCATCAGTATGTAAACGCCTTCTTCTCTGTAAGGTGCTAAGAGGAAACGATGAAGATACTGCGTGCCTCGTGCGTTGGTGAAGTTAATGCGTTTTTCGTTATTGAAATCATCAATAAACACATCGTCAAAGCATTTTTGTCGGTGGATGAAATTCCTCTCAACTTCTTGCTGGCGCTCTTCGTCGTAGAAGAAGTCGTCTTCGGCGCACTTCTCAAACATGTAGTTATAAAGTGAGAATCTTATCATTGTGCAGATTGTTTTTGTTATATTTTTTTTTGGTAAAGAGATTGTTTTTGTCTGATAATAGTTTTTTCACAGTTCTGTAAGCCATAAACGCAGGAGAAACATTTTTGCCTTGCTAATGAGCTTTTAGGATTGCTCTTGCAAATTTACGAAAAATATTTATAATAAACAAACTAAAGTTTCCCATCCTAATAAATAGAGAGAAAAATAACAGTTTGTCGAATTTTCTTTGTAAATTAGTAATCGCTAAAGAACTGATTTTAAAGACAAGACAACAAAACTGTTATGGAAGCAAAAATAGGGAAAATAACTTTTACCCTCATCCCCAACAATTTTAAATGTTTTGTTGAATCATTACAGACAAAGCCTCGCCTTCTGATGATTCGCTTGAGAATACAGACTCGATTGGAACAGCAGTCTCCTTGAGACAAGACAATAGCAAAACTGTAAAAAGCAATTCGTATTGAACGAGATGGAATATTATCGTTATTCATTTTGCTTTATTTGATATTCTATTATAAGAAGTATTCTGCACTTCTGTAAACTATTTTCTTATTTGCTTGTTTCTTTCGTATTCCCATCTACCGAGTTTTTTCCTTTTTTTTCAACTGATGTAGTGCAAGTTCTTTTATCTTTTCATCGCCTGTTTCTGATGCTAAGTCCTCTAATGCAGAGAGACTCTCCGGTTGGGGTTGAGCACCAATAGCATAAATGATTTTTTTTATATAAGAATATTTAGTTACTTCATCTTCTTGAAGATATGTAGGTATATTAATTAACGCATTTAATAGTATATATATATTCTCAATGTCTTTATTGAAATACGACTGAAAAAAGCCTACAATATCTTCATGCTCTATATGCCAATCTTCTAACAGCAATTGCCTATAGATATTTTTAAAAAGTCTTACATCTCTTATGGGTATAAGTCTCAAGTAACCCAATGTCTTGCTATCTTTATTGAAAATAATTTCATTATATTTCTTGACTATGAAATCTTCGTTTTTATATTGAGGCATCTTTTTGTAAAAATCATCAATAGTTATCTCAGAAGACGCAAAATCAAGAATGGCATTTTTTTCTAATTCCGTCATTTTATTATGATTTTAATTAATTGATATTCTATTACTAAAGTTTCCCACCCTAATAAATAGATAGAAAAATAACAGTTTGTCGAATTTTCTTTGTAAATTAGTAATCGCTAAACAACTGATTTTAAAGACAAAACAACAAAACTGTTATGGAAGCAAAAATAGAGAAAATAAGTGAGTTATCCAAACTTTTGAGTGTTAAAACTTGAATGAGTGAGATTTATTTCATCGTTTTGGTAAGTCTGGCATTGGTCACTTGTTATCTTGCCTTTCATTGGAGAAACGCTTGGGGTGATGCCCCAACACCTTATGGATACAATCAGCGATAATAACAAAGAGATGAGCAAAATCCTTATAATGGCTGAAGCGTTGGAAAAATGGGATGAAGTATATGGACAGTCTGCATAACTTCTGTTAGGCATGTGTTAAAAGTCAATGGATATGGGGATGACAAGCAAAGGAAAATGAGAAAAGACAGTGTTTTAAGGGGTGGGAAACTTTAGTTAAGTAACAAAAATAGGAATAAAAAAGCTGGAATATAAATCTAAAGAGTTAATGATCCCAGTTCAATCCCAATAATATAATAATATGATCAATGGCATAAGCGCAATAAATACGTCGATAAGCACACCAACTAAAAACATCAGTATGCCAAGAACCTTTCCTTTCTCTGAACCAAATTTGTAAGAACAAAAGAGAATTACCACTACTGATATTAGGATATGCGTTATGAGATATTCTTCTGACGTATAAGTCATTCTGAGATAGGGAGGATACATCTGAAAGATATACCACATTAACACGTAAGCTATCCATCTATATGGCATGAGTTTTTCCTTCATAATTGCTTGTTTTATAAGATTATACTTCTCTAAGCTTGGGGATAAGTATCCCTGTCTGAGGGTGTTTGAAAGTAGGTAAAGATAAGAATACTCCGTACATTCATGTTGTCTGCCAACACGTTACGTTAGTATTCTGTTAATGATTACCCCTGCAAAGGTAAACATTATTCTGAATTATCAACGATTTTATTAGTATTTTGTTGATAGGAGTGAGCAGGAAGTGAATTTTATATTATCTTTGCAATTATACTTATAAAATAACTAAAGTTTCCCACCCTAATAAATAGATAGAAAAATAACAGTTTGTCGAATTTTCTTTGTAAATTAGTAATCGCTAAACAACTGATTTTAAAGACAAAACAACAAAACTGTTATGAAAGCAAAAATAGAGAAAATAAGTGAGTTATCCAAACTTTTGAATGTTAAAACTCGAATGAGTGATGGTTTATTTCATCTTTTTGGCAAGTTTGGCATCGGTCACTTGTTATCTTGCCTTTCATTGGAGAAACGCTTGGGGTGATGCCCCAACACCTTATGGATACAATCAGCGATAATAACAAAGAGATGAGCAAAATCCTTATAATGGCTGAAGCGTTGGAAAAATGGGATGAAGTATATGGACAGTCTGCATAACTTCTGTTAGGCATGTGTTAAAAGTCAATGGATATGGGGGATGACAAGCAAAGGAAAATGAGAAAAGACAGTGTTTTAAGGGGTGGGAAACTTTAGTTAACAAATAATTGAAGGCAAAATGTTAGGTCGCATAATCAGAAAGTTGTGCAATTAAAAGTCATGTAATTGAAAGCTAATAATCACAAAATCACAATCACAAAATCACAAAATCAATTATGGTAGTATCATGCTTTTTCTTTATGTAAATAATGTATCATTATATATTATTATTTATTAATAAGGTATTATATTATATAAGAATCCCCTTTTTACACATTGAAAAATCCTTTTTGTGATTTTGTGATTGTGATTGTGTGATTGGGAATAAAAAGCCCCACCCAACCTCTACAGCCTCCCCCAGCCCCTCCGAAGGGAGGGGAGTGCAAGTTCGCAAGTATTTTGCAGAAAACTATCAGATAAAGAGCCCAGCCCTTATCCCTCGTGTGCGCATAGGCACTCCCCTCCCTTCGGAGGGGTCGGGGGAGGCTGTAGGGGCTGGGGGAGGCTTCTGTATATCTCTCTGTAAAACAGATAGTTACAAAGGTATTTGCGGAACTTGTTACTCCAGTACCCCAAAAAACGATTGCTTTCTGAATAAAGTTGCTTACCTTTGCAAACAGAAAAAGAAAAGCCCCACCCGACCTCCCCGAAAGGGGAGGAGACAAGTTTGCAAGTATTTTGCAGAAAATTATCTGAGAAAAGAGTCAAAAGTCCTTATCCTCTTATGTGCGCATAGGCACTCCTCCCCCTTCGGGAAGGCTGGGTGGGGCTTCTCCTCCTCTCCAAAAGGAGAGGGGAGTGAATAAAAAGATAAGCCCCAAGATGTTTAGAAGTTAGTGCTCTTATGCTTGGAGATTAGTGTTCTTAGCGTTAAAGATTAGCGTTAGTAAGGTCAAACATAATTCTAAAGTTCAAAGTTAACTACGAATTACGCGAATTGCACGAATAACATCGCAATAAGCATTAGCGTAATTAGAGAAATTCGTAGTTCAAATCATAAAGTTAACTACGAATTACGCGAATGACACGAATTACATCGCAATAAGCATTAGTGTAATTAGAGAAATTCGTAGTTCAAATCATAAAGTTAACTACGAATTACGCGAATGACACGAATTACATCGCAATAAGCATTAGCGTAATTAGAGAAATTCGTAGTTCAAATCATAAAGTTAACTACGAATTACGCGAATGACACGAATTACATCGCAATAAGCATTAGCGTAATTAGAGAAATTCGTAGTTGTTAATAGTTCAATTCAAAACTTTAAACCAAAAACTCAATATTATGATTCATTACAAAGTTTATCAAGACAATCGCAAGACCAGTAAGCGTAAGGGATATTGGTATGCACGTTCGGTGGTCGTTCAGACCTACGATTTGGAGAAGTTGGCGGAGTATATGTCTGCCCATAACACGCCTTATTCTAAGGGTGCTATTGCTGGTGTGCTGACCGATATGGTGGCTTGCATCCGTGAGTTGGTACTGGAGGGAGTGGCAGTGAAAATTCCAGACTTGGCTATCTTCTCAGCGGGTATTCGCAGTCAGGGTGCGGAGAAGTTGGCTGACTTTAATCCAACGAAGCATATTTACAAACCTCACTTGCGTGCAAGGGCATCTGGTTCGTTGATGGCGGCTCGTTTGAAGCAATCTGTTCACCTGCGTGAGTACGATAAGTACGATAAGTCCATCAAGGAGAGCAAGAAGGGGGACAAGAAGGTGGAGAAGAAAAATACGCATTCAGAAGGGGGCGAACAGCCTGAGGGTCCTGTGGTTGGATGATAGGGAAGCCCACAAGCAGCACAGCCCCGAAAGGAAGCCTCCCCCGACCCCTCCGAAGGGAGGGGAGACAAGTTTGCAAGTATTTTGCAGAAATTATCTGAGAAAAGAGTCAAAGTCCTTATCCTCTTATGTGCGCATAGGCACTCCTCCCCTTTACTTCCCTTCGGTCAGTGACCGTTGGTTCGAGGAGGTTGGGTGGGGCTTTCTGTGGATTCTTTTGTACCTTTAGGTACTCCGTGTAATCTCCTGGCAGTAAACGTCTGTGCACTCTGTGCTTAAGATTTCTGCACCGAAGTACTGGAACTCATTTTTGACACGGAATACACGGATGGCACAAAAGCCGAGGCACACAGAGTTCCTTGCGGAACATGGGAATCCACGGAAGCAGACGCCCATGTGCAATTCAAAAATTAAAATTCAAAAATTAAAATTCAAAAATTAGATCTTATGAAAAACGAAAAGTGGAAAACAATTCTTAATGTGATTATCTCTGTGCTCACTGCCATTGCTACAACGCTGGGTATGTCGAGTTGTTTGTAAAGCCTCCCCCGACCCCTCCGAAGGGAGGGGAGTGCCTATGCGCACACGAGGGGATAATGACTCTGTGCTCTTTCTCTGATAATTTCTGCAAAATACTTGCAAATTTGCCTCCTCCCCTTTCGGGGAGGTCGGGTGGGGCTGTAGAGGTCGGGTGGGGCTTTTTTTATCCTTATCTGTGAAAAATATAAGTGAAAATGCTTGGATAATCGTTTGGAAAATAGTAACTTTGCACGCGTTTAGCGAATTTAAACACATTAAAATAGTTGAATGAAGAATGACAAAATGAAAATGAAGTACCGCGTGAACGAGCAGATTCGCGTTCGGGAAGTACGTGTGGTAAGTGATGATGGAGCTGAGGTTATGCCTACGCGAAAAGCGTTGGAATTGGCTCAGAAAGAGGGAGTTGACCTTGTGGAGATTTCTCCTAATGCACAGCCACCGGTTTGTCGTATCATCGACTATTCTAAGTTCCTCTACCAGCAGAAGAAGCATCAGAAGGAGATGAAGCAGAAGCAGGTAAAGCAGGAGGTGAAGGAGATTCGTTTTGGTCCTCAGACGGATGAGCACGACTATAAGTTTAAGCTCAAGCATGCGCAGGAGTTCCTCAATGCAGGTAATAAGGTACGCGCATACGTGTTCTTCCGTGGTCGTTCGATTCTGTTTAAGGAGCAGGGCGAGGTGTTATTGCTTCGTTTTGCTAACGATCTTGAGGAGCTTGCAAAGGTAGAGCAGCTTCCGAAACTCGAAGGCAAGAAGATGTTCCTCTATCTTGCACCTAAGAAGGCAGGTGTTGCCAAGAAGAGTCAGCAGAAGCGCGACCGTGAGGAAGCAGAGGCTGGTGCAAAGGCAGGTGCTGAGGGCGTCAGCGAGGAGCCAAAGACGGACGGCGGTTTGTTTGCCAACGCTAAGAATGGTGCTGACGCATTGAAGAAACTGAATATTGACTAACGCCCGTTGGGTGTCTCCTCGTTATGAGGGGCGACATGGGCAACCTGTGCGTAACGTCCTGGTATATACGTTGCCACAGATGAATATAAATAACAATTTTAAATTTTACAAAAATGCCAAAACAGAAGACAAATTCCGGCGCAAAGAAGAGATTCACGTTCACCGGTACTGGTAAGATTAAACGTCATCACGCTTACCACAGTCACATTCTGACTAAGAAGACAAAGAAACAGAAGAGAAATCTTGTTCACCAGACGCTCGTGGATGGTACAAACTTGAAGCAGGTACGCGACTTGCTCAGACTTCGTTAATTCATTAGTCAAACAAATTAAAAGGAAAGAAAAACTATGCCAAGATCAGTCAATCATGTTGCTTCAAAAGCAAAGAGAACAAGAATTCTGAAGCAGACTAAGGGTTACTATGGTGCCCGTAAAAATGTTTGGACGGTAGCAAAGAATACCTATGAGAAGGGTTTGACTTATGCTTATCGTGACCGCCGTAACAAGAAGCGTAACTTCCGCGCATTGTGGATTCAGCGTATCAACGCTGCTGCTCGTCTTTATGATATGAGCTACAGCCAGTTGATGGGTGCATTGCACAAGGCTGGTATCGAGATCAACCGTAAGGTGCTCGCTGACCTCGCTGTTAACAATCAGGAAGCTTTTAAGGCTATTGTTGACAAGGTAAAGTAAGACCCACCTCCAGCTCCTCCCGAAGGGAGGAGGGCTAGATACTGAAGAGGGAAGAGTTATTGCTTACTCCTATTTATTTGTCTGGCTTTTTCAAGGAGGGAAAGAATAGAGTCCACCTCTAAGTCTTTGCTAAGGCAGGGATTGGGTAGGGGGTTGGTGACTTCTAAAGATTATGAGGATTCTTCTGCGGAGGAATCCTCTTTTTTTTATGGATGTTTTTTTACTTTATATGTTTGCTAATATCATATTAAAATCGTATATTTGTCACGTAATGGATAAATTAGATATGAATACGTCTGTAATACATCCAGAGGTTGTAAGGCTTCGACTTCCCAATAGTTCTGACCTTAGGTTTCTAAAAGAACTTGCTCAACGAATGGGTTGGTCTTTTGAACGAGAGGAAATGAATGGGCTTGATAAGAGTATCGAAGATCTCAAGGCTGGACATCTTCATCATGCTAAAGATGTTGATGAACTTATGTCTCAATTGATGAGATAGTAAGCTATATGTACAAAAACCCACCTCCAGCTCCTCCCAAAGGGAGGAGGGCTAGATAGATACATTTTGTGTAGTTTTTTGATGTGTCTTAGGGTTTGGGTTGGAATAATGGTAAGTTACATATATGAAATAAAAGCTTAGTAAATTAGACCTATTCGCCAAAGAGTTTTTATTGCTAAAATGGTTATAAGAAGGCAAAAGATGCCCGCAATTATATAGGGCACTTTGCGTTGTTCCCAATAGTAGGTATTATTATTAACGAGTGTAATGGGTCTTGATTTCATTTTTATTGTGAGATTTTGATAGCTTAGGTTGTCTTCCTTGTCACCATTTTGTAGGTTGAAGATGAAGTAGTTTCCATCAGCCCCTTTTCCTATGACAGAGTCTCCAACCACTTGTATATGTGTAATCCCATCAATAAGGTTTTCTTTCAACAGATCGTTTCTGCGATTGATGTTAGCATATTCGGGTGTATCAACTGAGGTAAGTTCATAACCATTCTTTAGTGGGATAGACCAGCTATCACCTATACCAATGTCAGAACCAAGAATGATAGCAATGATAAGCATACACACAAAACTACTTGCAGCGTATATCCCAATAAATATTCCTGGTGTGAGGAATGATAGAACCATCTTCCTCTTCCTTTGCCTTTTGCAAAGAAAGTAAGAGAAAGGTAACGTTATCAGTCCTAATATGAGGGATAGGATTATAAGAGCGATTGCCCAGAAAATAAGAACAAAAAGCATTCCCATAGTTTGTCTTGATTATTTTTAAGGGAAAAGAGCTATTTTCCCTTGATATACTTAAAAATGAGGTGTATTGCTGTTGAGAGGATGTATATGAGGTTAAGCACAAGAAGATAAAACCACCATGTGAGACCTGCTCCATATTCTGAATGAAAGAAGAAGAGGTAATAGAGTGGGAGAGAGTAACCTAATAATACAATAGCTGATAAGACACCTGCTCTTTTCTGGCAATTGAATATCTGGTAGATAGTGAGGAGTATGCTGATAATAGAGCTGATGTATAGTAATATATCTTCATCCATATTATTGAGCTTATTACTAACTGTTGGGAGTTGTTAATTGTTATGGCTTTTGATGTTTTACCATGTTCAGTCTGCATAGCGTAAGTGCTTCTTCAGCTCGTCCATCCATCATATAGGCAGGGAAGGAGTAGAGGGCGTTGATAGTCTTGAGGTTATACTCCATAGTCTTGCGTTTTATCCACGAAGGTTCGTTTGCGATAACCTTTTCAGCGTCTTTCATCTGAATGGTTATCAACCTGTTACCTTTAAAACGTATTAGGGAGAAGTCGGCTATCTCGTTCCATAATATTTCCTCAGCTCCGCAGATAGAGATACCTCTATCGGTAAATTCTATTTCTTTCTTATGGTTTATGAGAAGTTTTACCTTTTTATAAGCCATAAACAAACCGCCGCCACCAAAGAAGATGATGGAGAGGATGCCAGCAACTCTTATTGTCCATAGTGGATAAGTTGTGGTGGGGTTTTCTATGGTAAGAAGCCATACGCCCAAGATGGTAAACGCGATACAACCTAAGTAGGCAAGGATTTTCTTTGTCTGATTCATATTCTATTGTTTAATATTCTTCATGCTCAATCCCACGCATTTGCGACGCATATCGACTTCGATAACACAGCATTACTGATGGAGGTGGTTGAGGGAGACTTTTACATCCCCCTTGCCTTCAATAAAGCCTTTGTGTTAGGTGCTTTCAGACCTGTGAAATCGGAGAAGATTGTCATTAGATCTCGAGTGTTTCCACGTGAGAGAATCTTCTGTCGGAAGTCATCACCCACCTTGCGTGTCAATGCTCCATGTTCAGCAAAATAGTCAGCAATATTTACTGCTAAGACCTCACTCCATAGATAGCTATAATAACCAGCCGCATAGCCTCCACCCCAGATATGGTTGAAGTAAGAAGTGGAATAGCGTGGTGGAATTTGATTGTTCAGTAGACCAAATTCTGACAATACTTTCTTTTCAAATTCTGGTGCTTCTTGAGCCGTCGGCACTTCAGAAGGTGAGAGGCAATGCCAAGCCATGTCTAAGCAAGTAGCTGCAAGATTCTCGCCCAACGAATAAGCTGAAAGGAAATTGAGTGAACCGAGCATCTTCTCACGCAAAGCATCAGGCATTGGTTCGTTGGTTTTGTAATGACGTGCATAGTGATTGAATACTTCTGGAATGCTGGCGAACGACTCATTGAATTGTGATGGCATTTCAACGAAATCACGTGACACGGCAGTACCACTCAATGTATTATATTTACAATTAGAAAGCATACCATGCAAAGCGTGTCCAAATTCGTGGAACATTGTTTGAGTCTCATCCCACGTTAAAAGCGTTGGTTGACCCTCAGGTGCTTTGGCAAAGTTACATACATTATATATTAATGGTATTTGATTTCTATCTGAACTTTGTTTGAGGAAAGCACTCATCCATGCACCACCTCGTTTTGTTGGACGACGGAAGTAATCGCAATAGAATAAAGCTAATTGCTTGCCATCTGCATCAAGCACGTCAAACACTTTCATATCCTTGTTATAAGTAGGGATATCCTTGCGCTCACGGAAGCTAAGACCATAGACACGATGAGCGGCATAGAAGATACCATTCACAAGGACTGAGTCAAGGTTGAAGTAAGGCTTCACGTCATCATCAGAAAAGCTATACTGATCCTTCTTCATCTTTGCCGAATAATAGAAGCGGTCGTAAGGTTGGAGAGAAGTTGATGAGTTACTTGCATTAACTTGTTCACCCGTCAACTTGTTCACTAGTTTATTCATATACTCTTCAATCGCCTTTGTTTGCGCCTCTGACTTTGGTTGATAAGCCTCAATCATCTGACGGAGAAAAGCATATACATTGTCTGTATTTTTCGCCATCGTATTCTCCAACGAATAAGACGCATAATTCTTATAACCCATTAGTTGAGCCTTCTCTGCACGCAAGCGAGCAATCTTTACAATGATAGGGAAGGTGTTGTAAGCCCCTGTGCCATCCGTGCGATGGATAGACGCATTATAAACACGCTCACGCAGATTACGATTATCAAGACTAGCAAGGATTGGTTGTTGGGTGGTATTTGTAATTACAATACAATAAGGCGCTTTTCCACCACGACTCTCTGCATCCTTCTTACATTGGGCAATATCAGCCTCGCTCAATCCTGATAGCTCTTTGATATCGTTGACCCATACAGTGGCCTCGTTTCCAGCTTTGGGTAACATATCACCAAACTCTTGTTGGAGAGTGGCTAACTCCTTATTAATCTCCTGCATACGAGCCATCTTCTCTTTTGGAAGTAAAGCCCCCGCATGAGTAAAACTTTTATAAACCACTTCCAGTAGTTTCTTGTCTTCTCCCGTGAGCTTTGTGTACTCATGGTCGTAAACATATTTCACACGTTGAAAGAACTTCTGATTAAATTTAATCTCATTCTCAAAGTCGGTCATCAATGGAACGATAGTTCCTTGCGCTTTTTCTATTTCGGGTGTCTTATCAGCTGACACCAATGCATAGAAAATATTTGATATACGCTCTAGGTTCTTTCCACTCCGTTCATAAGCCAATATGGTGTTAGTGAAGGTTGGCTTTTGCTTATTATCTGTAATTTTTTTTATCTCAGCCCTCTGTTCATCAATCGCCGTGCGAATAGCTGGAAGATAATCATTCCCCTTGATTTTACTGAAATCAGGGGCATTGAAAGGTAATGTACTCTGTTTCATAAGTGAATTACTAACAATCTGTGCACTATGTGCCTTCGACGTTTGTGCTTGCCCTGTAAGAGCTGTACAAACAAGCCCTACGGCAATCATCACATTCTTTAAGTTCTGTT
The DNA here is from genome assembly GCF_041433025.1 of Prevotella sp. 20925_1_30. Classification (NCBI taxonomy): domain Bacteria; kingdom Pseudomonadati; phylum Bacteroidota; class Bacteroidia; order Bacteroidales; family Prevotellaceae; genus Prevotella; species Prevotella sp. 20925_1_30. Next base: position 43,696 of record NZ_JAPWAR010000005.1, read on the forward strand.
TCATTTTACATAGGTGTTAGGTGTTTATATCCGCAAAGATACGATTAATAATGCAAGTAAGCAAGTATTCGACTTGTTAACTCGCTCACTTGTCTACTCGTTTACTTATTCACTCGTTTACTTGTTATTTTCAAATAAAATATTTATATTTGTGCAGTCATCAAAATAAACGTAATTATGAAAGCAAAATTATTAAAAAAAGTATTCTTAATGGTATCCTTCTGTTTGTTATCATTAAGCGCAATGGCTCAGATACCATCTATTCCAAGACGCACAACAACCTATCGTAATTATCAACCAGGTGTTGTTTGGGGAACGCAATACGATTACTTGTCTTTACGTTATGTTACTTATGACGACATCGCATATCTTGATCGTGGTCAGATAAGAGTTTTGAAGAACTCTATTTATGCGCGTCATGGTCGTCGATTCCAAGACGCTCGTCTTCGTAGATATTTCCTTTCTCAATCATGGTATCGACCAACGAAGAATGAGGTTAGTCCACGAGAATTGAATAAGTTAGAGAAGGCTAACATCGCATATCTATTGAAATACGAGTAATAGACCATTGAGCTTTGACCTTTTAAGCATTGAACTTGGAACATTGCTTTTAAAGCATTGTGTCATTGCTTTTTAGGTATTGTATCATTGATCTTTGAGCATTGTATCAATTACCTTTGCGTATTGAATCATTGACCTTTAAAGTTCAATGCTCCAAGTTTTGTGTTTCAAAATCTGTCATAAAATATGTTCTTTTGTCATTCTGTCTAAAAAACGTTATTCTGTCTAAAATTATAATATGTCATAACAATATGTTCTTTTGTCATTTTGTCTAAAAACGTCATTCTGTCTAAAAACGTCATTCTTTTTTCGTATTCCAACATTGAAATTTTATTTACTCAAATAACCATAAGATGAGAAGGATTATAAGCTTATTGATACCCCTTTTGATGTTCTCTTCTCTCGGTCTAAGAGCACAGAAGATTGAACAAATGTGGAATAATGTGCAAAGTATTGCACAAAGTAAACCACAAGATGCAATACGAGTGTATGACGATTTAATGCTAAAAGCTGAACAAGAAAAGCGATATGACATCCTTCTGAATGCTGGCGTTGAACGCCGTATGGTGACGATGAATTGGGCTCCAGATAGTCTCTTGCCTTATGCCGAACGATTGAAAAAACGTGAAGCACTTATGCGTAGGAATGAGCCTGTGCTCTCCTCCATTTATAGTACATTACTTTGTGCATTGGGGCAAAGTGATAGCCCTGATGGACAAGCTTATGCTCAACTTGCTTTGGCTCATCCCGAACTCTTGGCGCACACACGTGTGAAAACAAAAGGGAATACGATTGACAAGTATTTTCATTATGATCTCTTGCATATAATAGGCTATACTTTGGGTGATTTCTCCACGCTCAATTCTTATTATTCGCGTGTAGGTAATCGACCAGCCACCTTCTTTACAGCCCTAGAGAGATTAAAACAAAATGCACCAACGGATAAAGCCAGTCTTTTAAAGTCAAATTATCTTCACCAGTTAGATTCTCTTGCACAAGCTTATCATGATATTAAGGAGGGGGCTGAGGCGTCAATCCTCTATTGTCAGCTCCAGCGAGAATACGGACTTGTGAATGATAGTGTTTTACTGGCTAATGCCGAGCGAGCCATTCGTCAGTGGACTTCTTATCCTCGTGTCAATATTCTTCGACAAATGGTATCTGATATGACACGTTCTTCTCTATCTCTTGCCCAAGAACGCTCACTTTGGTCTACTGATGAAGAGAGAACGCTTACGTTGGTGTATAAGAATGTAAACAATGTAAAGGTCGTTGTAAGAAAAATTAAAGAGAAGAATCTTAATTGGGAAGACAATGATATAGACGATATGGTGGAGAATGAAACGATGCATAGTAGAAAATGCTTTTCACAAACATATAATTTGACAAATACCAATCGTTTACGTCAGTATCGAGATGAAATTAAATTACCAAAACTCAAGGCTGGTATGTATCTTCTTGAATTGAAGACTGATCCTAAGACGATAGGTGAGCGAACAATGTTCTTCGTTAGTGACATTCGATTGATGAGCCTTCCACAAGCTGGTGATACACTTCGTTTGGCAATCGTGCGGGCAAAAGACAATCAGCCCATTCACAATGCTTCTATCCAGTTGGATAAGGGGAAACCGATAGCCGTAAATGGTCAGGGCGAATTACGTCTCTATGATTATGAAGATTCCACCTCCTTATATGTTATTACGCCAGAAGGATCTCACCTTCCTCCCATTGATGTGGACCGATTGAGTGATTATGATCTTGACAAAGCAGATACCACCCGCATGAATATTTTTCTTGACAGAGGAGTCTATCGACCTGGTCAGATTGTCCACGTGGGGGTTATACGTCATCAAATAAATCATACAAAAACAAAGGCTTGGAGTAATGCACTTACAAAACTATACTTGCGTAATCCACAAGGAGAAATTCTCGATTCTGTCAGTATTTTTACGGATGATTATGGCACGGCACACACCTCCTTCACCTTACCTAATAAAACACTCAATGGCGCTTATACGATAGGGGAAGGGTGGAATGTGGCTTCCTTCCGTGTGGAAGAATACAAACGCCCCACATTCACCATTGAAATTTCCAAACCAACAATGTACTATGCTTTAGGCGATAGTATCATGCTAGAAGGTAAGGCGCAAAACCTGATGGGCGAACCTGTAAGACGTGCGAGGGTGATTGTAAATAGAACCTATCTATCTAATACAAAGCCAGATACACTCTTTACTGATAACAGAGGGCAATTCTTGATTCCAATGAAACTCGATAGTTCGGTAAGGACAGGTGTGTCACGTAATTACTTCTCAATCAATGGTACGCTTACTGATGGAACTGGTGAACAACAGACGTTTAATTATACCGTCTATGCCGATGACAAACGGGCTCATCTTACGATTCAATCAGATGGCGATTATCGAGTAGAACTTCATCACTTGCCCCAACTCTGTTTCTTGCTTACAAATAGGTGTGGAGTATTACAGAAAGGTAGAGTTAAGTATTGGTTGAAAGGCTATGAAAGTGATGTTCAATCTTGTGAGACCAGTGATACATATACATTGAAACCTTCGGACAAATCTGATAATCATTCTGTCGGTGTTATCACCCTACCTTTGCCTGCAAATGTAAAGAAAGGTCGGAATGAGCTCATAGCGACTTGTGAAGGTGATACGGCTCGTTATTCGTTCATTCTCTTTGATGAAAATGATAAGCGTCCGTGTGAAGAGATGAATGGGTGGTTCTATGCCACAGGCTCTGATTTTGGAGAAGGTGATAATTCTTCTGTAAAAGTTTATGTCGGCACGAGCAAGAGAAATATCCACGTGCTTTATTCCATTTTTACCCCTGAAAAAACATTAGAAAATGGAACATTAGAATTGAGCGATACCATCGTCAATCGCACTTTTACTTATCGTCCAGAATATGGGGATGGTATTACCATTTGTTATGCTTACTATGTAGATGGTCAATTCCTTAGTTTTTATCAAACGATTAATCGTCGGCTCGATGATAAAAATTTGAATCTCTCATGGACCACTTTCCGTGATAGACTCGTGCCAGGAGATAAAGAAACATGGAGGTTGAAAGTTTCTACACCCGATGGTCACCCTGTGCGTGCCCAGTTAATGGCGACACTCTATGACAGGGCATTAGATGGGATTGCCGAGAATCAATGGAAGTTTTCATTGGGTGATCGACTCACCGAGGTTCGTGCCGAATGGTTAGGGACGGACAAGCTATTACACCATTACATGAGTATTTATTCTCACTCACCCTCAATCACTTACGATTATCCTTCCTTAGATATGGGGCTAGCTGGAGGCGCAAAACTTATCGTTGAAGGTAAGGTTGTTGGTGAAGATGGAGAACCCATCATAGGGGCGAATGTCATGTCATGCGAGAGAAGTGGATTAGGAACAGTGACCGACATTGACGGGCATTACCGATTGAAGGTGCACTATGGCGAGACGCTCCAGTTCTCATACATTGGCATGCAGAGTGTTGTGCGTAAGGTCTATGGTTCACGATTGGATATGACCATGAAAGAAAATAGTGATCAACTCCAGGAGGTAGTCGTTAGAGGTTATAGCTCTGTGAAGAAAGAATCTCTTACAGGAAGTGTGACCATTGTAAAGAATATTCCCTCCCTTTATGGCTCACGTGCCCCCATTTATCCTATATATATCCCAGAAGAAAAGACAAGCCCTACTTTGACTCTTTCCTCTGAAGAATTACAACATTTGACTAACCTTCCAATAAGAAAGAATTTTACGGAACTTGCCTTCTTCTATCCTAATTTGATGAGCGATACAGAGGGGAATGTCACACTCAATTTCACCTTACCAGAGAGCGTAACCTCTTGGCAATTCATGGGCTTGGCACATACCCAAGACATGAAGTATGGATTGATTCGCTCATCGATATTGGCTCGTAAACACCTGATGGTTCAAACTAACCTCCCACGATTCATTCGAATAGGAGATAAGGCAAGTATGAGTGCGAAAATATTTAACGTGTCAGATAAAAACATAGATGGAAAAGCCACCCTTCTCCTCCTCAATGCAGAGAATGAGAAGGTCATCTATTCAGAGACACAAGCCTTCCAACTGAAGAGTGATAGTACGCAGGTGGTAAGTTTTTCTTATACCCCAGCAATGAATAATACGCCCTCCTTGCTCGTTTGTAAAGTGATTGTGACGGATGGAAAAATGAGTGATGGCGAACAGCATTATCTCCCTGTGTTAGATAATAAAGAACTCATTACACAAGCAATTCCTTTTACACTTGTTGGTAATGAAAAACTGACATTCCATCCCCATCAACTCTTCCCTACAAATAGTGAGCATAAGGGTATCTATCCTTGCCTGCGGCTGGAATATACAAAGCATCCCGAGACAATGATTATTGATGCCTTACACGCTTACACTCATCCTGTGGATGGATGTGCGATCTGTCAGGCTATGGCGTATTATACGACAAGGCTGGGACATGAATTGGCAAAGGCTCATCCAAATTTGTTTGAGGTGAGAGATAGTGTGGAAAGAAAACATCTTACATCAAATCTTGAAAAAAATGAAGACTTAAAATCCCTGTCTTTACAAGAAACTCCGTGGACTTTGACGGCAAAAAAAGAAACCGAACAGAAGTTGGCTTTAGTTGATTTCCTAAACGAATCAAAGATGTCGGAATATGAGAAAGACTTGACAGAACGATTGCGTGAACTCCAACAATCAGATGGCTCATGGGCTTGGTTTAAGGGAATGTCGGGCAATCGGTGGGTCACCGAGACCGTCATGGAACTTCTTGTTCGCCTTAACGCTATGATTGGGCACCAGCGAACTATTGATGAGATGATGGAGAAAGGTTTTCATTATTTAGCACAGGGAAAGACCGACTTAGAGGAACTTTACCTACGCGCATTAGATGGGCGAGGCGGAAAGGAGACGCTCACAAAATATGGTAAAGAACTTATACGAAGTTTAAAGAAAAACGTCTCCACGTATGATATCTATTCGTTGGCACAATCAGCCATCCTTCTTTATCACTATGGTGAGCAAAAAGAAGCCCGCCAGCTCGTAGAGACGTTGAAGCAATACACGGTTTATGACCAACTCAAAGGACGTTATTATGATAGTCAGCGTGCTGGGTATTCATGGCTTGATTACAAGATTCCATCCCACGTGTCGGCTCTTGAAGCCCTACAAATGATAACGCCAGAAGATCGTCTTACGATTGCCCAAATGAAACAATGGCTCTTGCAGGAAAAGCGCACACAATACTGGTTAACGACCATCAATAGTGCGAATGCAATCTACGCCTTCTTGAATGGAAAATCTCTTACAGATGCTCCTACGTTTAGAGATACAGAAACGCATATTTTCAGTGCTGATAAATTGAACGGAATAAGAGATATTTCTTTGTCAGGTGAGGGACGATTATGGTTGAATGATAAATATAATGGAACAGAATTAACGTCTGATTCTCAATCTGTTTCCCCTACTCATATCAGCTTTGGAGCCCTTTATTTTCAATCCATTCAATCCGTCAAGGACATAAAAGCCTCGAAGGGCGAATTGCAGGTCAAGCGAGAAATCATCCCCTTACAAGCTGGGGCTTTACAGGTGGGGAGTCATGTGAAAGTGCGCATAACGCTTACTAGTATGCGTGATCTCGATTTTGTACAAATTATTGATAATCGTTCCGCTTGTATGGAACCTGTTGATAAGACGAGTGGGTATCGATATGGTAGAGATTGTTCTTATTATTTAGATGTCAAAGATAATTGCACTAACTTGTTTATCGGAATGTTACCCAAGGGCGTGCATGTAATAGAACAGGAGTATTATCTTGATCGTTCAGGAACTTATACCACGGGCACCGTCACGGCTCAATGTGCATACGCCCCAGAGTTTATCAGTACGGAGAAAGGCTTACAATTCAGTGTGAATATGGGGCAATTTAAAATACGTTAATATGGAGAGAAGATAGTCTGAAACTTATCGTATTCAGTACTTTCCTTTGAAGCAATATTTTGTAATCTATATTCATTGTATAATTTCCCCCGATTGTATTTCATACTCTAATTAAAAGGCATTAAGCCTCTTTTGATTACAAAAAAGCCCCTCCTTGATAGGAAAAAATATCCTTTAATATTATTCCTTAGTATGTAGATAGAATACAATGTTTTGTCTTCTTGCATTTTTAGTTCTCAGAAATATGTATTATCTTTGCAAAGAACATTTAGGAAAGAGATTAGAAATGATATCAATAGAGGGACTGACGGTGGAATTTGGCGTGAAGCCATTGTTTAAGGATGTTTCATTCGTCATCAATGAACGAGATAGGATAGCCTTAGTTGGAAAGAATGGTGCTGGAAAATCGACGATGTTGAAAATCTTGTGTGGTCTTCAGAAACCAACAAGTGGTACTGTATCAGTACCCAATGATTTGACGATTGGATACCTGCCACAGGTGATGAAACTTTCTGACGATACAACGGTGAAGGAGGAGACACGTAAGGCTTTCGCTGATAAGACGAAGATGGAGGAGAAGCTCAAGAAGATGGAGCAGGAGATGGCCGAGCGTACTGACTATGAGAGTGATAGCTATGCCGAACTCGTTGAACGCTTTACGACTGAGCACGAACGCTATATGATGATGGGAGGCGAGAATTATGAGGCAGAGATTGAACGTACTTTGACAGGTTTAGGTTTTACACGTGATGATTTTGATCGTCCTACACGTGAGTTCTCTGGTGGATGGCGTATGCGTATTGAATTGGCGAAGATTCTTCTCCGTCGTCCAGACGTACTCCTACTGGATGAGCCAACGAACCACCTTGATATTGAGTCCATCCAATGGCTGGAACAATTCCTTGCACAGAGTGCCAAGGCGGTTGTCCTTGTGAGTCATGACCGAGCATTTGTCAATAATGTCACGAATCGTACACTGGAGATAACCTGTGGGCATGTGGAAGACTATCGTGTGAAGTATGACGAATATCTCGTGCTTAGAAAAGAGCGTCGTGAACAACAGCTTCGTGCGTATGAGAACCAACAGAAGGAGATTGCCGATACAAAGGCATTTATTGAGCGTTTCCGTTATCAAGCCACCAAAGCCGTACAGGTTCAACAACGCATTCGTCAGTTGGAGAAGATTGTGCCAATAGAAGTGGACGAGGTGGATAATTCAGCTATGCGTCTGAAGTTTCCTCCTTGTCTGAGAAGTGGAGATTATCCAATCATTGCTGAAGGCTTAGGGAAGACTTATCCCAATAGATTGCATAGTGATGGACCAGGTCAGACAGTGTTTGAGGGGGTCGACCTGATTATTAAACGAGGTGAGAAAGTGGCTTTCGTCGGTAAGAATGGTGAAGGTAAGTCTACTTTTGTGAAGTGTATCATGGGCGAGATTCCTTTTGATGGTACGCTGAAGATAGGTCACAACGTACAAATCGGTTATTTCGCACAGAATCAGGCACAATTATTAGATGAGAACCTTACCATCTATGAGACGATTGATAGGGTAGCCACAGGCGATATGCGATTGAGGATCAATGATTTGCTAGGTGCATTCATGTTTGGTGGAGAGACGTCAGAGAAGTATGTCAAAGTACTTTCGGGAGGTGAGCGTTCGCGCTTGGCGATGATCAAACTCTTGCTTGAGCCTGTGAATCTTCTTATCCTTGATGAGCCTACCAATCACCTTGATATCGCCTCAAAGGAAGTGTTGAAGGAAGCCATCAAAGCCTTTGATGGTACGGCAATTATCGTGAGTCACGATCGTGAGTTCCTCGATGGATTGGTAAGTAAGGTCTATGAGTTTGGTGGTGGTAAGGTGAAAGAGCATTTAGGGGGTATCTATGATTGGTTGAGAAGCCCCCTCCAGCTCCCTCCAGCCTCCTCCAGCTCCCCCGAAAAGGGGAGAGCCCCAATTCGCACATTGGAGGATAAGCAAGGCGATTATTGCAAATCTTCAGCAAATAGGGCTCCCCTCCTTTCGGAGGGGTTGGGGGAGGCTTCTTCCCCTTCAGAGGGGTCGGGTGAGGTCTTATCTTACGCTGAACGCAAAGAGATACAGAAGAAGATTCGTAAGGCTCAACGTGCCGTGGAGGAATCCGAAAGCAAGATAGCCAAGTTGGAGGCACGTAAGAAAGAATTGGATGATCTATTGATGACACCCGAGAACGCCTCGAACATGGAGCTTGTGACGGAATACACCAACCTTCAGCGCAAACTCGATGAGGAAAACGAACGATGGCTCATACTGTCGGAAGAGTTGGAAACTCTGAGGCTTTAATTTTATTAAAAATATTTTTACTATGCGTATCAAAAAACTTTTACCAATGATGCTCCTTGCATCTGTCCCCTTTATTGCTATGGCACAGGGTCAGGCAGGTATCAAGGCTGAAAATCTCGACAAGTCGGTACGTCCGGCTGATGATTTCTTTACGTTTGCCACAGGTGGATGGCAGAAGCTCAATCCCCTTCCTGGCGCTTTCTCACGCTTTGGTTCGTTCGACCAATTACAGGAGAACAATAACAAGCGGATTAACACAATCCTTACAGACTTGCTCAAAAAGCAGGGCAAGGAAGGTTCGGTAGAGAGAAAGTTAGGCGATTTCTATAAGCTCGCTATGGATTCGGTTCGTCGTAATAAGGAAGGTGTAAGCCCTGTTAAACCTCTGTTGGACGAAATGGAGAATGCAAAAACGTTGACCGATCTTCGCAATCTTCAGATTAAGTATGCCTCTTTTGGATATGGTGTACCTTTTGGATATGGTTTTGATGCCGACCAGAAGAATGCTAAACAGAACATATTAAATCTTGGTCAAGGAGGTTTAACACTTGGTCAGAAGGAATATTATCTGGATAATGATAAAGCCACGAGCGAGATTCGTAATGCTTATCGCCAGTTTATTGTCAATATGTTCCGACTCTTTGGATTCTCTGACACACAGGCTCAGGCACGTCGTGATGCCATTATGCGTTATGAAACAATGTTAGCTTTGATTTCAAAAAGTAATACAGAATTACGTGATGTTGAGGCAAATTACAACAAGATGACGCTTGATGAGTTCAAGGAGAAATATCCTAATCTTCCTCTGGAATCATTGGCAAATGCTGAAGGTATACAGAGTAAGGACATTCAAACCATGGTGGTTGGACAACCCTCATTCTTCGCTGGCGTTGATAAACTGGCATCTACTGGTAATGCAGATGAACTTCGTGCACGAATGGAATGGGATGCAATCTTGTCGTCAGCTAATTGTTTGAGCGATAATGTACGTGCTGAATATTTCAATTTCTTTAGTAAGACCATGCGTGGAACCAAGGAGGATTATCCTCGTTGGAAACGTGCCACACGACAAGTGGAAGAACAAATGGGCGAGCCACTTGGACGTATTTATTGTGAGCGTTATTTCCCAGCGTCAAGTAAGAAACGTATGGAGGAATTAGTTAAAAACTTGCAGGTGAGCCTTGCCGAGCGTATTAAAGCACAGGATTGGATGAGTGAGCCAACAAAGAAAGCCGCTCTTGAGAAACTCTCAACCTTCTATGTGAAGGTGGGTTATCCCAACAAGTGGAAAGATTTGAGTAAACTTACAATAGATCCGTCAAAGTCTTTTTATGATAATGTTCAAGAATGCCGTAAGTTCTGGGCTAACGTGACTATTCAAGAGAAAGCTGGTAAGCCTGTTGATAAGGATGAATGGTTGATGACCCCACAAACGGTGAATGCTTATTATAATCCTACGACAAATGAGATTTGTTTCCCTGCAGGTATTCTTCAGTATCCATTCTTTGATCCTAAGGCCGATGATGCCTTCAATTATGGAGCCATTGGTGTGGTGATTGGACATGAGATGACGCACGGATTTGATGATCAAGGACGCCATTATGATAAGGATGGTAATATGACGGACTGGTGGACAGAAGAGGACGGAAAGAACTTTGAGGCACGTACAGGAAAGTATGCTGACTTCTTCAGTGCTATTAAGGTATTGCCTGATCTTCATGCGAATGGTAAGCTCACATTAGGTGAGAATCTAGCCGACCATGGTGGTCTTGAGGTGGCTTTCAATGCTTTCGAGAAGACGCCAGAAGCCAAGAAAGGTAAGGTTATCATGGGCTTTACTCCAGAACAACGTTTCTTTATTGCTTATGCAGGTGTATGGGCAAACAATATTACAGAGGCCGAGATTCGTAGTCGTGTGAAGAGTGATCCTCACTCTCTTGGCGAGTGGCGTGTAAATGGTGCTCTTCCTCATATCAATGCGTGGTATAAGGCGTTCGGTGTGAAGGAAGGCGATAAGCTCTTCATCCCAGAGAATGAACGTCTGAAGCTTTGGTAAACGAAACTTGTGATATAAGTTTATGTAGGGCATACGTATCGTTTGCCCATATAAAACGTAATAGACTCAGTCCCCTCCAATCAGAGGGGACTTTTTTACTTAAAGAAGGCTTTATGAAATGTGAATAAATACGGACGTTTGCTTCCTATTTTATTCGTGGGTTTATATTATTTAATCTCTCTTGTTTTCCTTATTTGTCTGATGTATTTGTTCAATTAGTAATTAATCACTATCTTTGTATCTGATTTTTCGTAAGTGATATAGGAGTAGGAAAACTCCTAATAGAAGAACAGGATTTATGCCATTAAGATTACCCGATGGACTTCCAGCCATAGACATATTAAAGCGTGAGCATATCAACATAGAGGATGGGCTTGTAAGGGAGGATGATTATCATCCACTTCGCATAGTCATACTCAATCTTATGCCATTTAAGATTACGACTGAAACTGATTTCATTCGCCTTCTTTCTAATAGTCCGCTATTGTTGGACATCAGTTTTATGAAGCTCAAGAGCCATACTTCCAGCCATACGCCTGCGGAACATATCAATCGTTTTTATCATACGCTTGAAGAACTCAGCAAGGAGAAGATTGATGGTTTGATTATCACAGGAGCACCTGTTGAAGGAATGCCTTTCGAGGAGGTGGACTATTGGGCAGAACTACAGGAGATATTTAATTGGGCTCGTGAGAATGTGCGTTCAACGCTTTACATCTGTTGGTCGGCACAGGCTGGACTCTATCATTTCTATGACATCCCGAAATATCCTTTATCCAAGAAGATGTTTGGAATCTTCCCTACGATTCCTTTAAAGCCTGAATTGCCTCTCTTTCGTGGTTTTGATGATGTCTTTCGTATGCCTCAGAGTCGTCATACAGAGATAAGGCGTGAGGATATTGAGCGAGTTGATGACCTCGAAATCATTGCCGAATCAAAGGAGAGTGGGGTTTCTATTGTAAGGTCACGTAATAGGTATGAATTCTTTATCACAGGTCATTTGGAGTATGCCCCTGAAACATTAGATAGGGAGTATCATCGTGACCTTGGTAAGCGTGATGATGTAGAGATTCCAAAGCATTATTATCGTGAGGATGATCCTATGAAAGGTCCACTTGTTACTTGGCGTGCCCACGCTAACCTACTATTTATGAATTGGGTAAAGCTGATTGCCACCACCTTTAGTGAGTAGAAGGTAAATAGAGTAGGGTTTTTTCTCAATATAATACCCCTTTAAAAGCGTAATCTATAATGATAAAAGATAAAAGTCATATTTATTCCTCTCATTTTACTTCTGGTATAGCTGGGGGGAGTCGCTCTATTGAACTCCTTGCTCCAGCCAAGAATCTTGAATGTGGAATAGCCGCTATTGATCATGGAGCAGATGCCATATATATCGGTGCCTCTCGATTTGGGGCACGCCAATCGGCTGGTAATAGTGTTGAGGATATTGGTAAGTTATGCGAATATGCTCATCGTTATGGCGTCACGGTTCACGTGACCATCAATACGATTATCTATGATGAAGAGCTGGAAGAGACGCTTGCTTTAGTCCGTGAGTTGGTGAATGTTGGCGTTGATGCCTTCCTTTTGCAAGACATGGGATTGATGAGTAAGGTGAGGGAGATAGTGCCTGATACGATAGCTCTCCACGCCAGTACACAATGTGACACACGTACATGGGAGAAAGCCCAATGGTTGAGCGAGCAGGGTTTTGATCGCATTGTTTTGGCTCGAGAATTATCAGTTGAAGAAATCAGTGAGATACATAAACGTTTGCCTAACCTGGAGTTAGAGACCTTTGTGCATGGCGCATTATGCGTGAGTTATAGTGGAATCTGTTATGCCTCACAATATTGTTTTGGGCGTTCAGCCAATCGTGGTGCATGTTCTCAGTTCTGTCGTTTAGCGTTTGACTTGAAGGATTCAGACGGGAAAACCATAGAACACCAGCGTCATCTTCTCTCACTAAAGGATATGAGTCAGATAGATAATCTTGAGGCACTAATGCGTTCAGGGGCTTGTGCTTTTAAGATAGAGGGAAGACTGAAAGATATTAATTACGTAAAGAATGTGGTCTCGGCTTATAGTCAACGCATTGATGAGATTATCCGCCAACATCCTCGTGAGTTTCGTCGTGCCTCTTTAGGGCGTGTGGCTTATTCGTTTACGCCTAACCTAAAGAAGACCTTTAATCGTGGATATACGAGCTATTTCTTAAATGGTCGACAGGCTGATATCTTCTCCCCTGATACGCCAAAAGCCTTAGGCGAGTTTGTAGGTACGGTGAAAGAGATTAGGCGTGATAGTTTTAATGTGGCTGGTACGTCAAGTTTTGCTAATGGCGATGGATTGTGTTTCTTGGGGAGTGAACAAGAGGACAAGAGGGCAAGTCGACAAGTTCATGGTTCCAATAACTCGTCAACTCGTCAACCCGTCAACTCTCCAATAGTCCTCCATGGTTTCCGTGTGAATCGAGCCGTGGGTAATCGCCTTTATCCCTACAAGATGCCACATGGCTTAAAGCCTGGTATGGCATTGTATCGTAATCAAGATCAAGCCTTTGATAAGGAGTTGAGTGGTACTACGGCTATCCGTAAAATCCCTATTGTAATGACTTTCGGGCTTACGGATAATGGCTTTATATTAAAGGTGAGGCTCGTATCTGATGATGGGATGGAAGATACATTAAGTGCTGAAACACTTATTAGTTTCGATCATCAACAAGCCCAGATACCTCAACATGATAATATCGTTCGTCAGTTGACCAAACTCGGAAACACGGCTTATGAATGCTCGGATGTTAGACTTGAAGATGGGGTGGAGCAATGCTTTATTCCTAGTAGTGTACTTGCTGATTTGCGTCGTGTATTGATAATAGAATTAGACAAGAAGATACAGGAAAGAAAGCGTATCACCATTCACAGGACTACAAGATTGGATAGTGATAAGGCGCAATCCTATAAGTTTGTGAGAGAGGCTAACCCTAGTCAATATCAGGCATTCCCTTACCTTTATAATATTTCTAACGAAGTCGCCCGTAAGTTTTACGAACAACAAGGATTAACGAAACCCGATGAGGCTTTCGAGAATCAACACCCACAAGGCGTACAAGTGAAGCGTGGACAAGTGGAAGATGCCTTACTCATGCAATGCCGTCATTGTATTCGTTATTCGTTAGGCTATTGTGTGAAACGTGGAGGAAAGAAACCCACATGGCGTGAACCTCTCTACTTAGAGTTACCAGATAAGCGTCGTTTTCGCCTAGAGTTCGATTGTAAGGATTGCCAAATGAATATCCATCCTGACGTAGAGTAAGTGTGTTTCATCTAACCTTTAACCCAAAACATTCTCACAATATGCGAAGATATTATCCGATATTGATCGTCTTCCTGTTTAGTGTGACACTCATCATAACAGGCTGTTATCATAAGAAGACACCCTCTTCCTTCCGATTACCAGATAGTATTCAAGAGGCACAGATTACACGTAGATTAGAGGCAGGAGGCGACTCTCTTTCAAAGCAAAAAGATAGTACGGAGGATGATTGGCAAGGATCTATAAGTGGGGCTGACTCGCTTTCTTTCCGTGTGAAACACCATTACTCGCAAGGCTTTAACTTTGTGGTCAGCTCAGATTCACTTATGCTTATACGCCAACAACCCGAAGAGGCCGTGAATCGAATGAAGACAGATTCGTTCGCCGTACATGAGGGTAAGGGGATTGTAGTGGCTGATATTCGTATTCTTCCTGACGATAAGAATGATTCTGTATGGGTTCAGATAGCGACTGAAGATTACGCCTTTGGATGGATACATGAAGGGCGTCTTTTGAAGCAGGTAACCCCTGACGACCCCATATCCCAGTTTATCTCCACCTTCTCTAACATCCACTTGCTCATCTTTATGATTATTATTTCTATCATAGGCGTGGGCTATTTGGCACGTAAGATATTAAAGCGTAATGCGCATATTGTCCACTTTAATGACATCAATTCCTTCTATCCTACATTGCTAGCTGTAGTAGTGGCGTTATCAGCGGCCTTCTATGCTAGCATACAACTTTTTGCCCCAGAAACGTGGAGGGAGTTTTATTTCCACCCATCGCTCAACCCGTTCTCCCAGCCCTTACTTCTTAATATCTTCCTGGGCTTAGTATGGGCAATGCTGATCATCGCCATAGCCACTATTGACGATGTGCGCCGTTTATTGAAGTCGGGTGATGCCATACTCTATCTTAGTGGGTTATCCGCCGTATGTGCCGTTAATTATATCATCTTCTCCGTTCTCACCTTATATTACATAGGTTATATCCTACTTGTCGTTTATATCTATTATGCCTTTCGTATGTATTTACGAAGGAGTAGTGAGACTTATTATTGTGGGAATTGTGGGACTCGCTTACATCGTAAGGGGCGTTGTCCACATTGTGGGGCGATGAATGAATAAGTTATCCTAATAAATTAGGATTGTGTGATATATATATTCTCTCTATCTTTGCAGAGTGAAATAATACTTAAACGTAAGAAAGCGAAAAAGATATGTTTAAATACCAGTTTAGCTTAGCTTTGTTGATAGCAACAGGCTTGTCAGTAGGAGTTCATGCTGATAATACCATAGCAATAGGTGATACCTCTCGGGTTTATGATATTGATGAGGTATTGGTAATCAATCAGCCCAAAGAGGTCTATCGACTTCGCCAACAGCCTTTGAGTAGTACGTCTTTCGATGGAAGCCAACTCCTGCAATTAAATGTGCAGGACGCTCGCCATCTATCCACCTTTGTCCCGTCATTCATTATGCCAGAATATGGAAGTCGTTACACTTCCTCTATTTATATGCGTGGTATCGGCTCACGGGTGAACTCACCAGCTGTTGGTATTTATGTTGATGGAATGCCGATATTGAATAAGAGCGCTTTTAACTTCCACACTTATGATATTGACCGTGTCGACGTATTGCATGGCCCTCAAGGAACGCTTTACGGAATGAATACAGAAGGCGGACTCATTCGTATGTATAGTCGTAACCCATTCCAGTATCAGGGCACAGATGTTAAGTTCTCGCTCGGCACAAAGCTATTGCGCAAGGTGGAACTGAGCCATTATCAGAAGCTCGATGATAAGCGTGCCTTCTCTTTATCAGCTTTCTATGGTGGACAGAACGGGTTTTTCCGAAACCAATTTGACGGAACTCGTGCCGACCTTATCAATGAGTTCGGAGGCAAGGGACGCTTTATGTGGAAAGCGTCAGACAGATGGATGTTCGATTGGATTGCCGACTATCAATACACTCACCAAAATGGGTTCCCTTATGGACAACTCGTGTCAAAAGAAGAGATTGCATCTGCACCCCTTACCTCGCCCTTATATGCTATGAAAGCTGGCACACAAATGCCCAATCAGAACAGACAGAGCTATTACAGACGTAATATGCTGAATACAGGAATGGGAATCAAGTATGCTGGTAATGGATTTGATGTGAATAGCATGACTTCCTGGCAATTCCTCCATGACAATATGCTAATGGATATTGATTATCTCCCACAAGATTTCCTCCATCTTACCCAACGTCAGCATGGTAATAGCATTACTGAGGAACTATCAGTGAAGAGTAATAGAAACGGCAAATGGCAATGGACATTCGGTGCTTTTGGCTCTTATCAATGGTTGAAGACGATGGCGCCCATCTACTTCGATAAGGATATGAATGCAGCCCTGTCAAAGAAGATAACAGACTATGCTTATAACGGAATGCTCAATGCTATGGCGCGTGGTATGGTGCCTAGTTTCATAGCACGTGGTATGTCTGAAGAAGCGGCTATGCTAGCGGCTCGCACGCTAGTAGCTACTAATATTGCACGTGCGGGAGGCGTTTCCATTAATATGACGATGGATCCTGTCCCAGGCGTTTTCCATACGCCAACATTTAACTTTGGTGTCTATCATGAGAGCAATATCGACCTCACCAATCGCCTAAGAGCGACGCTCGGCTTGCGCTATGACTATTCGCATGTGACGATAGACTATGCGACTTCAGCTCGTGTCGCATTGCAAGAGCACGTGCTAGGCGTGAATATTAATCCTGTAATCACATCAACGTTGAATCACCATGAGGGTAATCATTTCAAACAATTACTACCAAAGGTTGGACTAACTTATCGTTTCGATGACGGGAGTAACCTGTATGCCACATGGTCTAAGGGCTATCGTGCTGGCGGATATAATTTCCAAATGTTCTCTGATATATTACAGGCTGAAACATCGCAAGCCGCACAAAAGGCACGTGCAGATGTGGATATTCAGCATGATGAGGCTTATTATAAGCGAATTGCTAAGACGATAGAATATAAGCCCGAGACGAGTTGGAACTATGAGGTAGGTGCTCACCTCAACCTCTTAGGTCATCAAATTCATCTTGACCTAGCAGCTTATTACATGCAAATCCGTAATCAACAACTCTCTGTAATGGCTGGTAATTATGGTTTCGGACGTGTTATGACAAACGCAGGCCGTAGTCATTCGTGTGGCTTAGAGGCGACACTCCGAGGTGGAGCACTTGACAATCGTTTGTCTTATGCCCTTAGTTATGGCTTTACAAGTGCCCAGTTCGATGAGTATTCCGATTCTATCGCTGGTGGCAATAAGGTGAATTACAAAGATAAGAAAGTGCCTTTCGTCCCACAACATACATTGGGCGCAAGTGCTGACTATCGTATTGACGTTGACCCAGCCGCCTTACTCGATGCCTCTTATCGTTTCCATTTACGCAGTGTGACCGTAGGTTTGAACCTCTCGGCACAGGGCAAGACTTATTGGGATGAGCAGAATATGATAGGACAGAACTTTTATGCTGTATTGGGCGCACATGCTGATGCTGACTTCGGGCAGTTGCACGTGAACCTTTGGGTTCGTAATCTGACTGACACGAAGTATAACACGTTTGCTGTCCAAAGTGCTGCTACGGGTAATAAGTTTACATTTGCCCAGCTCGGTAATCCTTTCCAGCTAGGTGTTGACTTTAGATATAAGTTTTGAGGAAGTTGACAAGTAGACAAGTTTACAAGTAGACGAGTGATTGGTTGGATAGAAGTGGTGGTGTTGAAGTTGACGAGATAGACGTGTTGATAATATGCAAGTTATTTGTTCGTTTATTTACTTCTAGGCTGACGACTCAATGACACATACGAGTCACGTGCGTGACACGTATGTGTTAACTATGGTGACACATACGAGTAAATCACGTAACACGTATGTGTCATTTTTGTTACCTCCTATTGGTCGATTTTGTATCTCATGTAATTGATTCTAATACCTTGTGTTATAGGTTGTTTCTCATAGTTAGGTAAAGCCTATGTTCTGTTAGGTGTTCCAAGCCCGAAGGAGAGGGGTGGGAGGAAGTTATAACCTAACAGGTATGGACAGTTGTAGTTCTGTAAAATCGGCTTTCGTGGCATGTGCGTTCACGCTGAATCCTAGTGTTAAGCCCTTTAGCTTAGGGAAACTATAGAAGACACCCACTTGCTCGTGATAAGGATATTCAAGTCCGTGATTGGCACTATATCCCATGTGTCGGTAAAGATAATAACCGAGTGTGAGGCGAACGGAAACATTCCCATAGTAAACCTCGTGACGTGCCTCGATGCTTGCTGACCACGGACTATGTTTCTCGTCAGTATGTCCGTTTTCTTTATCCATTCTTGCTATCCGATGCGCATATTCTCCGTAGAATAGCCCGACGCCTACCCCCGATGCCCAACGGCGAGCGTAACGATAGAGGAGATGTGTGTGAAAGGAGTAAGCCCCGTAATAAGTAAAATGTTCTTTACGATAATCAGGCTGTCCCTGAGGGGTATTGAACTGAGTTTGTAACCATTCCTCAAGTAATGTTTTTCCACCTAGTCCGAGGGTAAACTCAGTGAACCAATATTTTTGAAAGGGCTGAGTGGCTTCAGTATTGCGTTTCGCAATGGGGCTTGTGGCTTGTTGAGGTTCGTAAACAAGTCCTACGAACGGACCGAAGTAATTTGCGCCTTTGTTGGGTCGTGCCATAGCCCCATTGCTATGGTGTGCGAAGTCTAATCCGCCCTTTACGCTCCATTCTTTCGCAATCTTAACTTGTCCGTACAAGCCAGCGTTGAAATAAATATTTAGGTGTGAGCCGATATATTCATTATCTATATCGTTCTTCTGATTATATTTAAGGCTCGTGTAGGCAATACCCGTACCTAGATAATATCCCCATTGCCAGTGCTTGCTTCGATAGAGTGGTCGGTTGAAAGTACCATATAAGGTGAGGAAGTTCCCCAGCTTACTGGTATAGTTTACAGGCTGTGCTTCGCCCCATGGATCATCCCTGTGCATGGTTGTTCCATGGTTGAGATGATAGCGTAAACCGAATGAGAAAGTGGGGTAGTTATAGTCGTGTGCATACGCATTCTTCGTAGGCGTAACGTTTATTTGTGCAGCCCAAGAATGCGTGTCTTTCGTCTTAGTCCAGATACGTGGCTCCTTATCTAAAGTGAGCGTTTGTGCAGGGATATAGCGGAACTCTATCCCCATCTTCGCAATAGAGAGCGAGTCATTCACCTCTGCTGTCACATTGATCGAAAGGGTAGAGAGAAGTATGAGGATAGCAGTTCTCACCTTATTATATTATAACACTTTAATCCTGTAACCCAGTGTTACCTCGAACATATTATTGCGAGCATTTCGCATGAGTTCTTGAGCTTCAGCATTGCGGGCGAGCTTCCTAAAGTAGAGATTATAGCGTGCTTCAATCTGCCATTGGCTCCATTCATAACTAACACCAAATGGGATTGCTACATCACCTTTATATATATAGTCTTTTAGGTTATGCTTCGTGCCATTATCCAGTTTCGCTTTAGCACTGATAATATAGCCTGCGTGTATACCTGTTGTGAAACTCACGGGGAGGTCTATCCACGGATACCAACGCACGATATAATTGGTGTTGATATAATCTAACTTAAAGTCGTATGGACCATATTTCTGAGACGTTGGTACGCCCGATGCGTTGGTAGTGTTAATGGTGCGATAAACGCCTGATGAACCTTGGTGGCTGTATTGCATCTCAACATCTATGGCAATATTTTTGGCTAGGAACACCTCCACATAAGCTCCCCCAACAAGCCCTAACTTGACCTTTCCGTCAATGCCTGGTAGGTTAGATAGATTCAGACCAAGCTTAGGTGCAGCATAGATGTCCCATTGTTCATGCTCGCCAGTTGGCTTAGTATCTTGCACGATAGCATCTTTTACATCCTTGATGCCCTCCTTAACTGCCTGCCCAATCTGCTTCGTGTTATCTTTGTTCAGCACTTGTGCCTGCCCGTTCGTTAATGCCATAAACAAAATGGCTGTAATCAATAGAATCCTTTTCATTCCTTAGGGTAAATGGTTTGGATGCAAAGTTAGTTATTTTTCTCTAAATAGCTGATTCGTGTGTGCTTTATTCTATCTCAAACAGGGAATATCATCTGTACTTCCCATAATTTTCACTTGCTAATAAGATTATTCCACTGATATTCTTTCTCTTTTCGAAGATTTTATATAAATTTGCACTGATAATAAAAGGGAATTAGAACTATTAACAAAAGTGATTCTGCGAGCGAAACCCATCTACTGAATTGACCAGCACAGGTTATTGTTTAAGCTAACGATTATTACTGTACCACGTCTATTATTCTTGCGCTTTCGTTCTTATGTGGAGGAACCGTGATAGTTGTCAGCCTGCAAGCTATTCATTGTTTGTAGGGAGGAGATGATATTTCTTTTTTCAGCTTTAATCGGTATCTACGTCTTCTTTGTTTTGTTCTCTTTTCCTTATCTAATCTAAGAGTATCTTAATATTATGAATAACCAATGGAAACAAATGAATTGCTGAGCTTAGACACTTTCCCAAAGCGTTATGAAGCTTGCTTCCTTGAGAATTGTGCAGTGAGAGAAGATTGTCTTCACCATTTATATTTCAAGTTACAACCAGCTTCCAATACATGGGGAGATGCAATCTTTCCCTCGGCACTTATGCCCGAAAACCTTGTTGATGGTCGTTGCAGAATGTTTCATGCGAAGATACTCGTCACTTGTTATGCAGGTTTCACTCATTTCTTCGACGAGGTAAGGTGTAAGGATTTACCCTCTCTCCGCAGTGAAGTCTATTCATATTTCCGAGGGCGTAGTAATTTCTATCGTTACGGCAATGCCGAAAGGGGTTACCTTTATACGCAGTCGATGGCAGACGATGTGAAAGCGTTATTTATGGAGTATGGTTATAACGAACCTAAATACGAGCGGACATTCAAGTCAATAGTCTTTTATGAGTAGGTATTGATACTATTTTAATTTAATGTTCTATTCATCTAAGCATGATAAAAATACTCTTATAGCTTTGCCCGGCAGCTCCGGACAGTCTTTCCGACATCCCCGGACAATCATTCCGGCTACTCCGGACATGTTGTCCGGCGCTCTCGGACAACATGTCCGAGTCTTCGGTAATACCGTTAAGGGTATAATATTAAATCTTTAATATTGGTTTATAATTATACAATTTATATCGTATGATAGAAAAGAAAGAGAGAAATTCTAATATAGAGTTATATCGTATCATTGTGATGTTATTGATAGTAATGCATCACTATGTCGTAAATTCTGGTTTATTGGATGAGATGTTTAAAACTCCTTTAGCACCAGAGAGTGTCTTTTTATATTTGTTTGGGATGTGGGGTAAGACAGGAATTAATTGTTTTGTATTGATAACTGGCTATTTCATGTGTAAATCAAGCATATCACTTCGTAAGTTTGTTAAACTTTTATTGCAAATTGAATTATACAATATATTATTCGGTTGTATATTTTTATATACAGGACACATATCTTTGTCAGTTAGTAGTTTAATTCAGATTGTTAATCCAATACCAAGTGTGAATACTGGTTTTACCAGTTGTTTCCTCCTTTTCTATTTGTTTATTCCATTCCTTAATATTTTATTAAATAACCTCTCTAAAAGTCAGCATCTTCTACTTGTTATTCTCTGCTTGGGGATATATACCATATTAGGTACAGTTCCATGGATAAGTGTAACATTAAATTATATCACATGGTTTTGTATATTATATGTTGTTGCGTCATATATTAGAGTTTATGGAATTTGGCGTAGTGAGGATAAAATGTTCTGGGGGGGGGCATCTCTTGTCTTAATTACAATCTCCGTTTTAAGCGTGCTTATGATGCTTTCTTGGGGTATCAGCTCAGGCGTGAGATTAGATTGGAGTTTGGTCATGTTTTTTGTGAGTGACTCTAATAAATTGTTGGCATTTCTTGTTAGCATTTCTACTTTTATGTTCATTAAGAATATTCATATTCGACAGAGTAAATGGATTAATACGATAGCTTCATGTACTTTTGGTGTATTACTAATTCATGCTAACTCTGATGCTATGAGGCAATGGTTATGGAAAGAGACCTGTGATAATGTAGGATTTTTTAATAGTAGTATGATATATGTACATGCTTTATGTGTTCCTATTATTGTTTTTATAGCATGTACGATTATAGATTTTTGTCGACAACATTTCTTAGAACGATTTTATCTTGATTTAGTTGTTAAGTATATTCAAAGCAGTAAATTATATATTACCTATCATAATAGATTGCAGAAGTATGAATAAAGATATTATAACAGTAACATCACCATTGTTACCAAATCTTGATGAGTTTACAGAATCCCTTAAAGAAATCTGGGAAAGTAAGTGGATAACAAATAATGGACAGTTTCATCAGAAATTAGAAGCAGCTTTAGCTGAATACCTGAAAGTTCCATACGTTAGCTTGTTCACAAATGGAACTTTACCGTTGCTAACTGCTCTTCAAGCATTGCGTATAACAGGTGAAGTTATAACGACACCTTATAGCTTTGTTGCAACAACTCATGCCCTATGGTGGAATGGTATAAAGCCAGTATTTGTTGATATTGATCCATCTACAGGAAATATAGATCCCCAAAAGATAGAGGCAGCAATAACACCACGTACAACAGCTATCCTTCCTGTTCACGTGTATGGTAAACCATGTGATACAGAAGCTATTCAGGCAATAGCAGATAAATATGGCTTGAAAGTGATATATGACGCAGCACACGCCTTTGGTGTTGAAGTGAATGGGGAAAGTCTTTTGAATGCAGGTGATATGAGTACGCTGAGTTTTCATGCCACAAAGGTGTTTAATACAATAGAAGGTGGTGCAATGGTGATGCATGATGAAAAGACCAAGCAGCGTATAGATTATTTGAAAAACTTTGGTTTTGCCAATGAAGTGGAGGTGGTTGGTCCTGGTATCAATAGTAAGATGGACGAGATTCGTTCAGCTTACGGCTTATTAAATTTAAAGCAAGTTGATGCTGCTATTGTTGCGAGACAGAAGGTGGCTGTAGCTTATCGTGATGCTTTACGGAATGTAGATGGTATTTCGTTTTGGGATGATATGCCTGGTGTTCGTCATAACTATAGTTACTTCCCAATTTTTGTTGATGCAGAGAAGTATGGTATGACGCGTGATGAACTTTACATGAAGATGAAAGAGCAAGGTGTATGGGGACGTCGTTACTTCTACCCACTCATCAGTGAATTTTCTACTTATCGTAGTTTGGAGAGTTCTCGCCCAGAGAATCTGCCTAATGCACATAGAATGGCTGATACAGTGATATGTTTGCCAATGCATCATGCACTGAGAGAAGAAGAAATTAATAGAGTTATTGATTGTATAATACGATAAGATGAAAAAACTGATGCTTCTCGGAGGTATTCGTTATCTCCTACCTGTTATAGAAGCTGCCCATCGTCATGGTTACTATGTCATTACGGTGGACTATGTACCTGAGAATATTGCTCATCAATACTCGGATGAGTTTCATAATGTCAGCATTCTTGACAAAGATGCGGTGTTGAAATTAGCACAGGAACTTAATATAGATGGAATATTATCTTTTGGTGTAGACCCTGGTGTCGTAACAGCAGCGTATGTAGCAGAACAGATGGGGCTTAGTTTCCAATGTTCTTATGATGTTGCTTGTATCTTACAGGATAAGTCGCAATTTCGTCAGTTCTTAAAAGATAATGATTTCAATGTACCCAATGCAAAGGGTTATTCTTCAAAAGAAGAAGCTCTTGCTGATACAGCATATTATAACTGGCCGGTTATTGTCAAACCAGTTGATTCTGCAGGAAGCAAAGGGGTTACGCGTGTCGATGAATTAGGACAACTCTCCTCAGCTATTGATTATGCTCTGAGTGAAAGTCATAATGGACATTTCATAATTGAGGATTTTTTAGAGAAAGAAGGTAATTCTTCTGATTGCGATAGTTTCACTGTTGATGGAGAACTTGTTTTCTGTTCGTTTAATGATCAACATTTTGATCCTAAGGCAATCAATCCTTATACCCCAGCAGCTTTTTCGTGGCCTTCAACAATGCCACAATGGGCACAAGAGGAACTAAGAAGTGAATTGCAACGCTTGATGACACTGCTTAATGTTAAAACAGGAGTTTATAACATCGAGACACGCCTATGTAAGAATGGAAAACCATATATAATGGAACTTTCTCCGCGAGGCGGAGGCAACAGACTATCCGAGATGATGAAATATGTTTCAGGGCAAGACCTCATAGATAACTGCGTTCGTGCAGCCGTTGGAGACCCTATAGACGAGATTCATCAACCAATTTATGATGGATATTGGGCAGAAGTTATCTTACACTCTGAATGTGATGGAGTCTTTCAGAGTATAGAGATAGACAAGACTGTAGAAGAACGTTTCCTTATAGAGAAAGACATCTGGGTTAAAGCAGGCGATAAGGTGCAGGGCTTTACGGGAGCTAATACAACTATAGGAACATTGTTGTTAAATTTTGATAAAAATGAAGAAATGTTTTTTTGTATACAAAAGTTATATAATTGGATAGTTATTAATACAAAATAGTATTCTCATAGTTTTATAAAAGTATTTCAAGGAATCCAATCTTTTATTTATTATTAACATAATTATTAGTCAAATGATTAAAGGTGAAACAATTTATCTACGAATGTTAGATGCTACAGATTGGGAAAAGACCTATATCTGGCATAATGATAATGAGCTTCAGCGAATGACATGTGGTCCTATTTTTGTGTCTTCTAAAGAGATTGAGAAACAGTGGGTGCTATCTAAAGCAACTCATAATCGTAATGAAATTTATTTTGCAATTTGCTCTTTAGATAATGATGAAATGATAGGCTTTGCATCATTAAATGATATCAATCATCTTTTTAGATCTTGTTATTGGGGTGGAATTGTAATAGGCGACAAAGCCTATCGTAGTGGTACAGAATATTTACAGGCAAGTTTGCTAATTTTAGATTATGCTTTTAACCAATTAAATCTTAATAGAATGACAGTCTCTTGTTTAAGAGAACACATACTTGCTAGATCGCAAATACCAGCTTTGTTTTTCAAGGAAGAAGGTGTTGGCAGAGAGGCTGTTATTAAAAATGGAAATAAATACGATGAATATCATTATTCGCTTCTACGAAACGAGTATATAGAACATGTAGAAAAAGGTGATTATGATATTAATCAGATTATTATGCGTATTGTTTGTAATTCAAAAGAAATAAGAAAAGAACTAAAAAAATAAATTATGGAATTAAAAGATTTTATTGTAGATTTTGCAGATCAGTTTGATGATACTGACATTTCTGAGATTAAGAGTGATACTGTTTTTCACGATCTTGATGAATGGAGTTCACTAACAGCTATGGGTGTTATTGCTATGGTACGTACACAGTACGGCAGAACTATATCTGGTAAAGATATAAAAGAATGTACAACTGTAGAAGACTTGTATAATTTAATCTCTAAATAAATAATGGCTTTTAATCTGTATTCTCTTGAAAATAAGACTATACTTGTTACAGGAGCATCTTCTGGTATAGGGCGTGGTATCGCTGTCTTGTGTGCTAAAATGGGGGGTAAGATTATTCTTAACGGAAGGAATTTAATAAAATTACAAGAAACCCGAGCTCTTTTAGAAGGGGAAGAACATTATATTGCTGTTGGAGATTTGACTTTAAATGAGGAGTTGCACAGGGTTGTAGATGAATTGCCACAACTTGATGGTGTAGTCCATTGTGCTGGAATTGGACAACGTGTTTTGTGTAAATTAATAACTGAAGACGAGATTGATCGGGTTATGAGAATTAATTTCAAGGCTCCAGTGATGTTACAATCTTTACTGTTGAAACAGAAGAAAATAAATAAATCGGCTTCAATTGTTTTTATAACTTCGATTGCTAGTGAGTCTCCAAGTTATGGTAATGCGTTATATTCGGCTTCTAAGGGTGCTTTAATATCGTATGTAAACTGTTTGGGATTAGAACTTTCTCATAAGAAAGTCAGAGTAAATTGCATTAGTCCTGCTATGGTGATGACAGATTTAATTTATGAAGGAGGAATAACTAAAGAGCAGCTAAAAGAGGATGAAAAAAAATATCCCTTAAAACGTTATGGGCAACCAGAAGATATTGCTGGGCTTGCTGTTTACTTACTTTCTGATGCATCAAATTGGATGACTGGAAGTAATGTGAAAATTACTGGTGGTGTAAAACAATTGTAAATTATGGCTTATATTAAAGCATTAACATATTATCTTCCAGAACAATTACTTACTAATGAAGATTTAGTTAAAGAATTTCCAGACTGGAGTGTCGATAAAATAGCACAGAAAGTAGGAGTTAACACTCGTCATATTGCAGGTGAAAATGAGACTGCTGGTGATATGGGTGAGAAGGTAGCAAGGAAATTATTTGAGGAATATCATATAGATCCACAGACTATTGATTTTCTACTTCTATGTACGCAGAGTCCTGATTATTTTCTTCCCTCAACTGCATGTATTCTTCAAGAACGTTTAGGAATTCCAAAGACAGCTGGGGCTTTTGATTATAATCTTGGTTGTTCTGGTTGTGTTTATGGTATGGCAGTCGCAAAGGGATTGTTGGCTGCTGGTATCGCGAAAAATGTTCTTTTGATCACATCTGAAACTTACACAAAATATCTGCATCCATCAGATAAGAGTAATCTTAGTATTTTTGGAGATGGTGCTGCTGCTTGTTTGATTTCTACAGAAGGTTTTGCAGAGATTGGAGATTTTGTATTGGGATCTGATGGAGGAGGTGCTAATAACCTTATTATAAAGACTGGTATGGCCCGTCATAAAGCTATGACGGGAAAGTATACGACTGACGAAGAAGGTCATGTGAATTTTGATGATTATCTTTATATGAATGGTGGTAATGTTTTCAACTTTACCCTTGATATAGTACCTTCTATGATGAATGATGTTCTGGTAAAGAATAATTTTACTCAAGAACAGATAGATTATTATGTATTTCATCAGGCTAATAAGTTTATGTTGAATACGATTCGTAAGGTTTGTCGATTGCCCAAAGATAAATTTTATATTAATCTTGAAGAAACAGGTAACACAGTTTCTTCTACTATTTTCATTGGTTTGAAAGATTGCCTTGAAAACTCTCTTATCCAAAAGGGAAATTCTGTTATGATTGCAGGATTTGGAGTTGGATTAAGTTGGGGAGGAACTATCTTGAAATTTTAATTTTTCATCTACGATAAGTTAGAACATTATGAGTGAATCTCTAAAGCAAGCGACAACCAAAGGATTATTTTGGAGTAGTGTAGAACGGTTCTCCAATCAAGGAGTACAATTTGTCTTTTCTATTATTCTTGCACGTCTTCTATCCCCAAGTGATTATGGTATAATAGCTATGGTCACAATTTTTTTTGCAGTTGCTCAGAGTTTTGTAGATAGTGGGTTTTCCAATGCTTTAGTTCGAAAGACAGACAGAGTGGAAGAAGATTTATCGACCTGTTTTTATTTCAATATAGGAGTTGGGATTATTGCATACATTGTACTTTTTTTGATAGCGCCATTGGTTGCAAATTTTTATAGTCAACCGATTCTTTCTCCGATAATACGTATTACAGGTCTAGGTGTGATACTCAATTCTTTATGTGTCGTTCAGCAAGCTCTTTTCACGATTAAGATAGATTTTAAGTCACAAGCAAAGATAACTTTATCTGCTACAGTTATTTCTGGTATTGTAGGTGTTATATTAGCATATCAAGGTTATGGGATTTGGGCATTAGTTTGGCAAGGTGTTGCAAGTTCTATTGTAAGAATGGGATTGCTGTGGTTAATGTCTAAATGGCGTCCTAGGACAGGATTCTCAAAATCTTCTTTTAATTATTTGTTTGGTTATGGTTCTAAACTTTTAGCATCAGGTTTGCTGGACACGATCTATAACAATATTTATCCAATAGTGATTGGTAAGTTCTATACTCCAGCGCAGTTAGGAAATTATTCACGTGCATTAGGTTGGGCACAATTACCTTCTGCAAATATTACAAGTATACTGCAAAGGGTTACTTTTCCTGTTTTGAGTGCTATCCAAGATGATACTCTGAGATTACAAAATAGTTATAGACGTTTATTGAAATTATCAGCTTTTATAGTATTTCCTTTAATGATGGGTCTTGCAGCTATTGCCTCTCCACTTATTAGAGTTATTCTGACAGCAAAGTGGGATGGATGTGTATTGTATTTGCAAATTCTGTGTTTTGCATTAATGTTGTACCCTATTCATGCCATTAATTTAAATTTGTTGCAGGTAAAAGGAAGATCAGATATATTCTTGCGTCTTGAAATAATTAAAAAGATTATAGGAGTGGTCATTTTAATTATAACTATACCCTTAGGAATAACAGCAATGTGCCTCGGAATGGTTTTTAGTTCTATAATATGTTTAATTGTTAACACATATTATACGAGTCGTTTCATAGATGTCGGACTACTTACTCAATTAAAAGATTTAAAAATTATCTTAATTAATTCACTAGTGATGGGTGGAGGTATATATATATTGACCTCATTCATAGACATAGAAGGTCTAAAACTTGTAATGGGTATTGTCATTGGATTGTTATTCTATTTTATAGGAAGTTTTTATTTTTCAAAGGCGGAACTCCAAGAAGTAATAAGTTTAATTAAGAAAAAGTAGTATGGATTCTAGTAGGGATATAATGGTAACAGTTCTATGTATTGTTTATAATCATGAACCGTACTTACGAGAATGTCTTGAGGGAATAGTTACTCAAGAAACTGATTTTAAATTTCAAGTTATAATTCATGATGATTGCTCCACAGATAATTCTGCTGATATTATTCGAGAGTATGCATCTAAATATCCGGATTTAATAATACCTATTTTTGAAGAGGAAAATGTGTATGCTCATGTAGGAGCATTCGACCTTTTTTTACGTTCATATATAAAAGGGAAATACTTTGCATACTGTGAAGGAGATGACTATTGGTGTGATAAGAATAAATTGCAGTTACAATATGATTTCTTAGAAAGATTTCCTGATTATACATATTGCTCCACAAATTTTGATATTTACAAACAAGAAGATAAGAATAAGATAAGGCATCATATTAAAACTGATTATAGGAATATGCTCGGTTTTACTTTTCACGATATAAATGTTAATAATTATTTTAAATGTTGGAGTTGTTCGCCATTGACTTCAATGTGCAGGAATATAAGTTACTATACTTTTAATGATGTTAGAAAATTTTCTAGATTTTATGATTTAGTAGCATTCTACTTTTATATAAAAAAAGGTAAAGGTGCATTATTGGAAAATAATACAGCAGTTTATCGTATTCATAATAAAGGTATATATTCTGGTAACACAACCTTAAACAATTATAAAATAGAAATAGACATATTACAGACTTTGTATATTTTCTTCCATGATCAACCGATTCTTAAAGATGGAATTTTACCTCGTATGATAGGAATGATTGGTTATTGTCGTAAGAATAAAAGATACAAAACAATGTTTAATGAGATTATAAGATTTTGTATCAAAATGCCTATGTCTTCTTTTGTACTTTTTAAAATATTATTTCTAAATTATATAAAAAATATTAGATTGCGATGATTTTTAAGTTAATAAAAAATTATGTTTATGCCCATGTAGTTGTTCCTTATCTTCACTATAAATATGGTAAGCAGCTTAATATAAAAAATAGTCAAGAAACTTTAGATTATATTCTAGAACATAAGTGTTCAGTTTCACGATTTGGAGACTATGAGTATATGTCTATTTATGAAGAAACTAATAATTTTCAAACTTCTAATAGTCAGGCTGCGGCAAGGTTAAAAGAAGTTTTGAATTCTAATATCCCTAATCATATAGTATGTATTCCTTATTCGTTTAGATCAGTAAGTCATGATAATGAACATGCACAAATCTTTTGGAAGCATTATATAGCAAAATACGGAAAGCGTATATTAGAAGTAACCGATACAGATAAAGATTTTTTCGATGCTAGTTTTACAAGATTTTATATGGACTCAAAAGATAAGTCTTTTGTACATGACTATGTCGAAAAGATGAAACTACTTTGGGAAAACAGAGATGTTTATATTGTAGAGGGGACTGGAACATGTTTTGGAGTTAATGATGATTTTTTAGATGGCGCAAGAACTATTCATCGTATTATTTGCCCAGCTACTAACGCCTTTGATAAGTATGAGCAGATAATAGAGGTATGTAAAAATAATATTCCCAAAGAGGCGTTAGTTTTATGTGCCTTAGGTATGACTGCTACTATTCTTGCTTATGATTTAGCAAAAGAAGGATTTCAAGTGATAGATATTGGTCATGCAGATGTTGAATATGTTTGGTTTAAGATGGGCGTGGAACATAAAGTCCCAATCGCAGGGAAAAATGTTAATGAAGTTGGGGTTAATGATGAGTCTTCTGATAATCAAGACTATCTGAACGAAATAATTTTTAGAATATAATCATTAATGATAATAAAGTTTTATTATCTTAATAAATTGTGACGTTTTCTATGTTTGAGATATTAAGAAAGAAGATAAATAATAAGATTATAGATATTTATTCTAATGTAAATAGAACAACAGAATTTTTAATTGAGGCAAATCGGTTAAAGACGATAACTTTATCTTCAAACGTATATCAGTCTTCTGTTAAGTTACAAAATGATATTAATAAAGAGATTATTGTCAGTTTAACGACTTATGGGAAGCGACTCTTTGATGTCTATTTGACTATAGAGTCAATATTTCAACAGACACTAAGGCCAAATAGAATTATTTTATGGCTTGAAAATGAATTACGTAATACTACATTACCTATAACATTACGTTTACTACAAGAGCGTGGACTAGAAATTAGATATTGTAATGATATACGGTCATATAAGAAGCTAGTACCAACTTTAACTTTATTTCCTGAAGCAATAATTATTACTATTGACGACGATGTTCTATATAAATATGATATGATAGAAAATCTAATTAATGAACATTATAGATATCCAAATGTGATACTAGCCAATCGCGTTAGAAGAATAAAATTAATAAAAAAATCAGACTTTGCGCCATATAATGAATGGGACTATATTTCTGATGAAATAATTTCTCCCCAAAATGTGCAGATAGGTGTAGGAGGGGTTTTGTATCCTCCTCACAGTTTAAGCTCCACTGTTATAGATGAAAATCAATTCATGAAAAAATGCCCTTCTACTGATGATCTTTGGTTTAAAGTGATGTCTATAATAAATGGTGTCCAAGTGAAGCGGACAGCTACGCATGAACCTGTTTTCTTGAGCAATGAAAAGGTGCAAGATATTGCCTTATCTTTATCTAATCAAGGTGGAGGAGAAAATGATCGAGCTATAAGGAATTTGAATGATTCATATAATTTAATTAATTATTTATTAAAAACAGAAAGTTGTTATGTCGTTAGATAATATTAGAGTAGCCGTTATAGGCTTAGGTTATGTTGGCTTGCCTTTGGCAAGATTATTCTCAACAAAGTTTAAGACTGTTGGTTTTGATATGAATC
Organism: Prevotella sp. 20925_1_30; assembly: GCF_041433025.1. NCBI lineage: Bacteria > Pseudomonadati > Bacteroidota > Bacteroidia > Bacteroidales > Prevotellaceae > Prevotella > Prevotella sp. 20925_1_30. Next base: position 75,631 of record NZ_JAPWAR010000005.1, read on the forward strand.
AGAGTCGTGTTGATGCGTTAATGGCAGGTCATGATGCTACATTAGAAGTGTCAGATGAGTTATTACAGTCTGCTTTAAAGAATGGATTTGTATGTACAACTAATCTTGAGGATATTAAAGACTGTAATTTTTATGTTGTTGCCGTGCCAACGCCAGTTGACGTAAACAATCGTCCTGACTTGAAGCCTCTTTGGGGTGCAAGTGAGACGGTTGGTAAAGTTATTTCTAAGGGAGATATCGTTGTTTATGAGTCAACAGTTTATCCAGGCGTAACGGAAGAAGAATGTTTACCTGTAGTAGAGAAAGTTTCTGGCTTAACATTCAATAAAGATTTTTTTGCAGGTTATTCTCCTGAGCGTATAAACCCAGGCGATAAGGAGCATACTGTAGAGAAAATAAAAAAGGTAACATCGGGTTCTACTCCTGAGATTGCTGATTTGGTAGATAATGTGTATAATGCAGTTCTTATTAACGGAACACATAAAGCACCTTCTATCAAAGTAGCGGAAGCTTCAAAGATTATTGAGAACTCTCAACGTGACGTTAACATTGCGTTTATGAATGAGTTGGCTAAGATTTTCAATGCAATGGGTATCGATACAAGAGATGTAATAGATGCTGCTGCTTCTAAGTGGAATTTTATTAAGTTGAATCCTGGTTTAGTTGGTGGTCATTGTATCAGTGTAGATCCTTATTATCTTATTCAAAAGGCACAGGTCTATGGAGTTTTGCCACGTATTATGTCTGCTGCACGTAGATTGAATGATGGTATGGGAGATTACGTCGCAAATCAGACAATCAAGATGATGAATAAGAAGGGTGCACTCGTCAAGGATTCTAATATCTTGATACTTGGTATCACCTTTAAGGAAAATTGTCCTGATGTACGTAATACTAAGGTTGTTGATATCTATTCTACATTGTCAGAGTACACTTCAAACATTACGGTCTTAGACCCATGGGCTAATGTTGAAAGAGTGAGGAAAGAATATGGGATTGATGCTGTCGCGTCTTTGCCTAAGGATAAGAAATATGATGCTATTATTCTTGCCGTTTCTCATAAGCAGTTTGCTGATACAGACTGGAGAGAGAAATTAAATGAGAATGGTGTTATTTATGATGTCAAAGGCTTCTTAAATAGAGATATTGTTGATGGACGACTATAAATATAAACTTAGCATAATAATCCCAATGTATAACGCAGAGAAGTACATTGGGATTTGCTTAGACTCTATTCTTGGCTCCAATTTATTAAAAGAGGAGTATGAAATAGTTATTGTTAATGATGGATCACAGGATAAGTCTCCAGAGATTGCTCAGAACTATGCAGCAAAGTATTCCAATGTAACATACTTAACTCAAGAAAATCAAGGACAGAGTACTGCGAGGAATTATGGAATAAAAACTTGCATAGGTGAATATGTTTGGTGTGTAGATGCTGATGATAAACTTATAAGTGAGCAGCTACCAAAGATTATTGATGCCTTAAACGAGTATGAAAACTTGGATATTCTGGCTGTCCAACTTCAGAACGTAACAGAAGAAGGACAGTATTTAGATCTTGAATGTGGTCAACCTACGCTTGAACATAACAAGGTCTTATCTGGCGTTGAGGCAATTCTCTCAGGTTATAATCCTTCTTCAATATGTGCTTTAATTACAAAGAAGCAATTATTTATTGATAATAATATATTTTTTGTAAAGGGAATTACACATCAAGATGTTGAGTTGACATACAGACTTATGCCGTGTGCAATGAAAGTTGTGTTTAGTGATATCATTCCTTATCTGTATATATATCATCCAAATTCAACCAGCAAATCAATGGTACCAGAAAAGAAGATAAAGTATATTAAGGATGATATTTATATTATAAATTCTTTCCGTAGGTTAGCTTTGTCTTTTAAGGATATAAACCCTCAGTTATATAGTGTAATATTTAATCGAAGCCAGAATGTGCTGTTTGGTTTGGTATACTCTTTATATAAAAATAAAAAAGAATGGAGAAAGCTTGGTATCAATTCTGTTATTATAGATGAATTGAAAAAAGAACAGTTATATCCGATGAAGGGAGAGTTTGATTCATTGAAGAAATCATTATTTGTAAGTTTTTTTTTGAATATTCCTTGTTTAATTAAATAATTTAACATAAGTCGTTTAAAAGTATAGAATAATATGAAAGTCACTATGATTTCTGTAATGATGCCTGCTGCGGAAAATATTCGTGGTACGAGTGCATTGCCTTATCATTTACTTGCTGGTAGAGATAAAAGTATAGAGATAATTCTTTATTCGTATAATTTAAATCGGCTTTCTAAAGAGCAGATAGATTTTGTAGCAAAGGAACTTAATATAAAGATTCGTTTATTGCCAGTACCATGGTGGTATAATTTTTTCCTTAGTTTTTTTTCTCCATTTAGAATATTTTTGAATTATCCTATTGCAAATTATATTAGATTAAGTTCTTCGCAATTAGATACTATTATTGATGATAATCCTGATGCTATATGGATTTATGGAGAGGAGTTATCTCGTGTCAGTCGTCAATTAAAGGATTTTAGGCGAGTACACACATTGCCGGACTGTGAATCTCTCTATTATTATAGGATGCTTGGTAAGCGTTTTGCAATAAGAAACAAAATAAGATTTTGGAGATCTGCTTTTATGTATCCTAAGTATTTGAATATGGAGAAACGGTTTGATACATCTTCAAATATTCACTATCATTTGGTAGGTAAAGAGGATGTTAATTTCCTTAAGGAGATTTGTCCTGGAATACAAGCTCATTTTCTTTGTCACCCTCATTATCAAGTTGCAAAACCTGCTAAGGTTATTTCCTTTAGTTCTCCAAAAATAAAGGTTTTATTTGCAGGGCAGTATAATTTGTATATGCAGCAGGATGCTGATATGCTGATAGATTGTTTGATAAAATCTACAGATCTCTCAGAACTAAAAGAACATTATGTATATACTTTTTTGGGTAAAGGATGGGAGCATCATGTAGAGAGTCTTAATAATGCTGGGTATGAAACTCATCATATAAAATTTGTTCCTAATTATATTGAAGAAATCTGTAAACATGATATTCAGGTAACGCCTATATGTATTGGTACAGGAACTAAGGGAAAAGTTCTAGACGCAATAGCTAATGGTTTGTTGGTTATTGGCACATGGTATGCATTGGAAAATATAGCAGTTAAGCATTTAGAATCGTGTATTGAGTATGATGAAGCTAAAGAATTTATAAAAATTTTAAAGGACATTATTGTTCGAAGAAATTATTATGAAAATATTGCTTTAAAAGGAAGGAAATCTATTATAGAACGTCATAATCAGAAATTAATTTCTGAGCAGCTTTTTCGTTTTATGAAAAAATAAATAATTTAATAACATATGTGGCTATATTTAATAGTTTTTTTGATACCTACAATATGGTATTTTGCATCTTTAAACAGTTCCCAGCACAATAATGTCTTAGGATTATCTGTCTTTATGTGTATACTTGCATTATTTGTAGGCTTTTCTGACATGTTTGGTGGTTATGACAGATACATTTATGGAGAGATTTTTGATAATATTGCTGATATAACAACGATAAAAGGTGATTACTCAGATTCACTTCTTTATAATTTCTATAGTAGTGAAATAGGATATACTTTATTAAATGTGATAATCTCTTTTTTTACAGAGAATCGCTATATTTTTATCTTAATTGTCACCTTAATTATTTATACTTTGTTGTTTGTTTCGATAAAGAAATATACAGTAAATTATCCTTTGGCGACAATTTTATTTTTGGGATTATGGTTTTTCTTTACGTTTACATATTTAAGACAAGTACTTGGTGCGACTATCGTTTGGTTAGGAGTTCAGTATGTTATTGAACGTAAATTTTGGAAGTTTATGGTGGTAGTTCTTATAGGTTTCTCTATGCATAATTCTGCGATTATTTTCTTTCCTCTATATTTTGTACCACGAAGGAAATTTTCACCAAAAATAATTGTGTGGATTATGTTATTTTTACTTATTTTAGGAATGTCGTCTTTACCTAATTCACTTTTTGAAGTATATGAAAGCAGTTCTGTTGTTGAGCGGCATGGAGAGTATAATGCAAGTGGAGGCTTAAGAGTTGCATATGTTTTAGAAGCATTTTTCTTTTTATACCTTATACTCAAAAACTACAGGTATTTTCCTACTGATAAGGCTCATGTTGTTTTGTTGAACATGGCACTTATTTTCTGCGGTATATTGTTGCTTTTTGTGCGTTCAGAAAATGGTGGTCGTTTGAGTTGGTATTATATGATAGGCATTATTTCCACGTTAACATTTATATATAACTATAGATATAATATTCAAACTTTAGGTTCTTTTCTAATAATAGGTGTCTGTTTATTCCTATATTTGAGAATATATACGAACTGGCAGGCATATAATTTGTTGTCTCCTTATAAAACTTTTCTAACGGACGGATATCGTGATAATGATATAATTCGTAAAACTTATGAGTATAACTACAATTATGATGAGGATAAGTTTTGCCGAAAGGCTTTTCGATTTACTCCTAATTTTTAAAGCTTTGCAATGAGTATTTATGAAATTAAGGTTTTAATATTGTTGACGAATGATAACAATCTTTACTCCTACATATAATCGTGCAGGCTTTTTACATCGTTTATATGACACTTTAATCCTTCAGACATATAAGAACTTTGAATGGATTATAGTAGATGATGGTTCTAAGGATAATACTAAAGACGTTGTTAGTTCCTTTGTAAAGGAAGGGAAGTTAAATATACATTATGTGCAGCAAGAGAATGGCGGAAAGCATAGGGCTATTAATACTGGCGTTGGATTAGCCACTGGAGAACTTTTTTTTATTTTAGACAGTGATGATATCCTTCCTAATAATGCTTTAGAACTTGTTGTAAAGACTTTTCAACCGATTAAACATGAAATGTTTTTTGCAGGTGTGTCAGGCATAGATGGAAATTTTGATGGACGTATAATAGGTAGTGGGCTTCCTTATGACTCTATAGATTGCAATTCTGTTGATATTCGATATAAGTTTCATGTAACAGGAGATATGAAAGAAGTCTTTCGTACTTCTGTAATGAAAGAGTTCCCCTTCCCAGATATAGAAGGAGAAAAGTTTTGTCCAGAGGCATTGGTATGGAATCGTATCGCTCAAAAATATAAATTACGTTATTTCAATAAGATAATATACAAAGTGGAGTATCAACCAGAAGGAATAACTTCTAATATAGTTAAAGTTAGGATGAAAAGTCCAATTACCTCTATGATGTGTTATGCAGAAATGTTAGAGCTTAACATTCCATTTAAAGATAAGTTTAAAGCTGCTGTTAACTATTGGAGATTTCGTTTGTGTTATAATGGAAGTGGGAGTTACCCGAAGTTATCTGGACTATGGAATGCTGTTGCGCCTTTAGGATGGTTGATGCATTTGAATGATATACATGTAAATAAAAGATAGTTATGAAGATTCTATAATTCATAATATCCCTGTATATATGTGTTAAACTGGGATGTTAGTCATATATTTGGCTCCAAGCATACTAACACTGAAAATGCTATATGATAATATGGCTTTTCTGGAGCAGAGATATCATTGTTATTGCGTATTTTTTTTGGTTTTACTGTCATTCTTATCACTTGAAAATAAAGCATAATCTGTTGAAACTCAACTCCCTATGATGAAATTTTAAAAGTGACAGCAAACACGTTTTAAACTTTCTGTGGTATTTGTGGAATACTTTTGAAGATTATCTGGCATTATAGAATAAAAGAAATAGGATAATGAGGATATTACAAGTCATTACATCTTTGGATATGGGTGGAGCTGAAACGTTGGTTGTTAATTTGATACCAAGGTTGCAGGCTTTAGGGAATACTGTGGATTTATGTATCTTTAATGGAAAAGAAACACCATTGACCCATAGATTGAAGAAAGAGAGTCCACAGACAAAGATATATGCGTTAGGACATGGGGTTTATAATCCGCTCTATATATTAAAGCTAATAAAGATAATGCGGAATTATGACATTGTTCATACGCATAATTCATCACCACAACTATTCGTAGCAATCGCCAGTTTATTTAGTCATACGAATCTTGTTTCTACAGAACATAATACTTCTAATCGGAAACGAAATTGGAAATGGTATCGCCCGATAGAAAGTTGGATGTATGGCAGGTATGATCATGTAATATGTATCAGCAAGATAGCAGAAGACAAACTAAGAGAATATATGGGGGGAGAATGGCTTGTCAAATCATCAAATAAGTACAAATCAATTACCACAATAAATAATGGAATTGATGTCAATACTATATCAGAAGCTGAACCATGTAAAGAGTTGTTAGATTTAAAAGAAAGTCGTAAGTCTATCTTGATGGTGGCTGGATTCCGAAAGCAAAAGAACCAAGATACTATTATTAAGGCTTTAACCTTATTAGATAAAGAAAAATATGAAGTTTGGTTTGCTGGTATAGGTGAACGGATGGAGGAAGTAAAACAGTTAGCTCTGTCTTTAGGTGTAAGTGACCGAGTGAGATTTTTAGGCTTACGTACTGATATTCCAAATGTCCTGAGAGCAGCAGATGTTATCGCGATGTCTTCTCATTGGGAAGGATTGAGTCTTAGTAATGTAGAGGGAATGAGTGCACATAAGCCATTTATAGCCTCTGATGTTAATGGGTTGAAAGAGGTTACTAAAGGATATGGTTTACTTTTCCCCCATGAGGATGCAAAGGCATTGGCTGAAGAAATTAATCGTTTAGCAAGTGATGAAGCTTATTATAATGAGATTGCTGAACGCTGTTACAATAGAGCCTTAGAGTTTGATATTTCAAAAACGGTAAATGGGTATAATAATGTTTATAATGATGTAATTTCTAATGGGTAAAGATAGAATAGCATATTTAGATCTTGTAAAGTTCGTAGCAATACTTCTTGTATGTGTGGGGCATTGTTATGTAATGACACCAAACTTAGATAGCATAGTTCGACCAATCATCTATTCTTTTCACATGCCTTTATTTATGTTGGTGTGTGGTTATTTTTCCAGCCGTAGCTTAGAAATACCAGTTAAATCCCTTTTAGAAAAGAAGAGTAGGCAATTGTTACTTCCTGTTATATCGTGTACTATTATGACTGTTTGTCTATTCGGGGGGGGTATTCGTGTGGAAATTATTGGATGTGTTTGGTTTCTTAAGAATCTGTTTATATGCTATCTTATAGCAAGATTTGTCAAATACGTTAAAATACCAGTAGAGATAACGCTTCCGCTTTCATGGGTAATACTTTTAATTATTCCTTATGGTGGAACTTTGATGATTAATTTTCTCTATTTTTATTTTTGTGTTGGCTATTTAATCCATAGACATCTCGATTATCTACAAACTTATAAAGTCTTTCTATTCAGTATTTCACTTGTCTTTTTTATTGTTGCTCTTTGTCTGAATTGGACAAATCCTCCTGAAAAAGTTGATATAAATTTACTTATGTATAGTCCTTTTAAATTTATATTACAAGTTTTTGTAGGACTTTCTGGCTCTATAGTCGTAATAGGTATCTGTGAATTGATATATAAGTTTTTGGGAAAGCGACAGAGGGTAGAGAAGTTTCTATCATATTTTAGTACTATTGGTAGATATACCTTGGGAATATATGTTGTACAAACTTTTATAATAGAGCGGTTAATAACTGTGTATATAAAGTTAAATGAAGCTATCCTTTCACCAGCCTTTACTGATTTTATTTTTATCCCATTGATTGGTAGTGCCTTATGTATTGTTTGCTATTATGTTGTTCGTTTAACACGACCAATTAAAATAATAAATATTCTTCTTTATGGGGGACAGAAGTAGTAAGTATAAGTTCTTATCTATTGAGGCTAAATCTTACAATAATGAACTAAGAACGTTATTGATTTATATAGCAGTTATTTGAATACTTTTTTGGTTTCCTGAATTTACTATAATTACTTGACGTGTAATGTGAATATTAATTTATGATAGGAAGAAATAGTTTAGTTAAGCTTATAGATTACTGTTATCGTGAACCTCTGATGAAGTTTAGGATAATGAAGGAGAAAGGATTCTCTTTGTATACAACGGGTAATAGTTATCCATATATTTTTATGGTAGATGGTAGAATTCCACATGGTGGAATGTTTGATAGACTGAAAGGTCTGATTACCATTTATGCTATTTCCAAAGCGTTGGGAAAGCCATTTAAATTGAACTGGAGTTATCCGTTTGTTTTAAGTAAGTATCTTGAGCCAAACGAGTACGATTGGCTAATTGATGAGAGTCAAATGAATTTTGGTTTTCTTTCATATAATAATGTTATTGCCTATGGAGAGATAGTAGACCCTTCCCGTTTATATAAGAAACGTTCATCCGAAACACATTTCTATTATGGATATAACTCATTAGATAAGGTGAATGCTTATTTTGGAACGAATTACCAGTGGGGCGAGTTGTATAGAGAGTTATTCCGTCCAACAGCTTATCTTCAACGCTATTTGGACCTATATCAGTCAGAGATTGGAGCTAACTATATCGCAATTCATACACGTTTTATGAATCTTTTGGGTGATAAGACGGAAACGGCTATTAACCCAGAGTTAGGTTCTGAGAAGCAAAAGAGTGCATTGGTTGAGGCAGCTATTAATGCTGTAAAGAAGATATCTGAACAGCATCCTAACACAAGGATTCTTATCGCTTCTGACTCTATGGTCTTTATTGAAGAGATAAAAAAAGCAAAGCTTGATGTGTATATCGTGCCTGGAACAGTAAAACATATTGATACTGCTGGAGAAACAGACGATTCTGAGAATATCAAAATGTTCACGGATTATTATTTAATCAGTGGTGCGCAAAAGGTATATAGCTTATGGCATGAAGGAATGTGGAAGAGTGCATTCCCTGAGTATGCTGCAAGAATTGGAAATGTGAATTTTGAACGTGTCGAGTTCTAAATCATGAAGAAGAAATTAATTCGCGTTACAACTGCGGATATATCCTTAAATAGTTTACTAAAAGGACAGTTGAAGTTTTTGAATCAATACTTTGAAGTTGTTGGTGTTGCAAAAGATACTGGTGTTCTGAAGGAGGTTAGTGAGCGAGAGGGAATCCGTGTGGTAGATGCTCCGTTAGAACGTCCTATTAGTTTAGTAAAAGATATAAAGGGCTTGTGGTTCTTGTATCGTCTGTTCCGTAAGGAGAAGCCGTGGTGTGTACATGCTAATACTCCAAAGGGAAGTCTTTTGGCAATGATAGCTGCATGGTTTGCATGCGTCCCGCATAGAGTTTATACCGTCACTGGCTTACGATATCAGGGTGCTCATGGCATGTTGAGGATGATTCTTAAGACAATGGAACGATTGTCATGTCTTTTTGCTACGAATGTAATTCCAGAAGGGCAGGGGGTATTACATGCCTTGCAAGAGGATTGTATCACAAAGAAGCCGTTGCGGGTGATTTGGAATGGAAATATTAATGGTATTGACACAGAGTTTTTTTTGCCTGTAGAGAATACTAATGATATGTCAGATACTTTTACCTTCGTCTTTATTGGAAGAATGGTTAAAGATAAAGGTATACATGAGCTGACGGAGTGTATGCGACAACTGAATTGTCGGTTAATATTGGTTGGTACTTTTGAGGAGGAGGACGCCGTTTCGGAATTAGATAAGGAGTTTTTGACAACTTCTGACAAGGTGAAGTTTGTCGGTTGGCAAAGTGATGTTCGTCCTTTCTTGGCTCAAGCTGATGCACTTGTCTTCCCAAGTTATCGTGAAGGATTCCCTAATGTGCCAATGCAAGCTGGTGCTATGGGATTGCCTTCTATTGTTACGAATATCAATGGCTGTAATGAAATTATTAAAGATGGTCTGAATGGTAAAATTATAGCTGCCCCTCTTAAAGAAGGGTCTGAAGTTATGCAACAGGCTTTGCTTAATACTATGAAATGGTTTATTGAGCATCCTGAAGAGGCTAAGCGTATGGGACGCAATGCACGTCCAATGATACGTGAAAGGTATGAGCAGAAGGATATTTGGAAGGCTTTAAAAGAGTTTTACGATGCTTTATAAAATAGCACATATCCTACGTGACAAGTTTCCTTGGATTTGGGATATTATAGGGATTATCAATTCCTTCCTTTTTGGATTAAGGTATGGAAGTAAAATGAAGAATGTTCAGAATATTCTTTCTCATTTTACTAAAACTACAGATGAGGCTGGTAATGCACTTTCCTATAGGATAGAGAGCCTTGGTAAGGATAATCTTCCTATGTTGGTAAAGATGTTTGCAGAACAGCCTGCGTCAGCCTTTGACTTCTTTAAACCTCATGGTTTCGATGAACTATCATTGAACAAGTTAGCAAAAGATAAAAGTTTTCTTGCTTATATCGTTGTTGCAGAAGGAACTGTGCAACAAAAAGTATGTGTTGGATATTTCTTCCAGCGGAGTTTCTTTTGGGGGAAATCCTTTCGTGGGTATATGACAGATTATCGTTGGCAACGTCGTGGAATCAATAAAATGATGAATCTATGTGCAACAGAGATTTCTTCATTGTTAGGTCTTAGGGTTTTTGGAACAATCGCGCCAGATAATATTGCTTCTATGAAATCTGCTCAAACTGCTAATGATATTCAGATTATTGAAACATTACCTAATGGGGATTACTATGTAGAGTATAAACCAAAGGCAAAATGAACCACGAATTTCTCAAATGTTTTTGTGTACTACGAATTTCTCTAATTTCCCGAATGTTCTATGTAGACTACGAATTTCTCTAATTTCCCGAATGTTCTATGTAGACTACGAATTCCTCTAATTCCTCGAATGTTCTTTGTATACTGCGAATTTCTCTAATTTCACAAATATAGGAAAGCTCTATCATATTATGCGCGTTGAGAAGGAATTGGTGTTTAAGAACGAGGCATACCAAATAATTGGTGCTGCAATGGCTGTTCATAATGAGTTGGGTAGTGGAATGCGCGAGGTAGTTTATGGTGATGCTCTTGAGATAGAATTTAAATTGAGAGGGATTCCTTTTCAACGTGAGCAGACGTTCAATGTTCTTTATAAGGGTGTAGAGTTACAGCATAAGTTCAAATGTGACTTTATTTGTTATAAGCATATAATTGTTGAACTTAAAGCTGAAAAAGCGATTACGGATATTGACCGCTCGCAGATTATTAACTATTTGAAGATAACAAAATGCCCATTGGGTATACTTATTAATTTTGGTGAAAGTTCTTTAATGTACGAACGTTATATATGATACAAAAGATTAGTTCTATCCGTATTATTCGTAGTATATATTATTGGTTTCATTTTTGCTATTAGAGTGTCTTCTATTTATATCATTCGTGTCATTAGCGTCATTCGTAGTTTTTAATGAATCTGTTTTCATATTCTGAAATTCGTGTCATTAGCTTTATTCGTAGTTTTTAACTCATTTATAAGTTATGTTTTTAAAATGGTTGTTTGATAAACTTGCATCTTTGTTTGGTTTGCTATTCCTTAGTCCAGTATTATTGGTAGTAGCAATTCTAATCAAGGTGAAGATGCCTGGCCCTATATTGTTTTGTCAGAAGAGAGTGGGGCAGTATGGCAAACTGTTTACTGTATATAAGTTCAGATCGATGACTGTCAAGGCAGAGGCTTCTGTGGCAAGTAGGGATTCAGAAGCAACTTCTATTGCATCAACTGAACAGTGCCGCATCACACCACTTGGCGAGAAACTTAGACGTTATAAGTTAGATGAGTTACCAGAACTCTGGAATGTCCTCAAAGGTGATATGAGTTTTGTCGGTCCACGTCCAGACGTTCCTGGCTATGCAGATCAGTTGCAAGGAGAAGAAAGAGATATTCTCAAGTTGAGGCCTGGAATCACAGGTCCAGCCAGCTTGAAATATAGAAATGAGGAAGAACTCTTAGCCTCTGTTGAGAATCCTGCTCAATATAATGATGAGGTTATTTTCCCTGATAAGGTTAGGTTAAACCTCTATTATCTAAAGAACTATTCCTTTATAAAAGATATTCAAATGATTGTCTGTACAGTTCTCGGTAAAAAGATGGACTATGCAGGTGAAAAAATATAATTAGTAAAATGGAAAGAAATCGTGTTTTACTTTGTCTCGCTCACATGAGCGGTAACGAGATGAGATACATCCAAGAGGCGTTTGATACCAATTGGGTGGTGCCATTGGGACCAAATGTCAATGGTTTCGAAGATGACTTGAGACGTTTCTCTGTCTCTGTAAGTCCTTCAGGTGTAAGAAGAAACTTCCTTGAAAAAGAGGAATATCCACAGACAATTATGGCGCATGAGGATAATCCTGATAATCTTTGGAAGGAGTCTTTACCAGAATTGGAAGATAAGCGTATTGTAGCACTCTGTTCTGGTACCTCTGCTGTACACCTCGCTTTAGTTGCATTGGGAGTTAAAGCAGGCGATGAGGTCATCTGTCAGAGTTTTACCTTTTGTGCCAGTTCACATCCAGTAACTTACCTTGGTGCAACTCCTGTGTTTGTTGACTCAGAGAAGGAAACATGGAATCTTGACCCTACACTTTTAGAGGAAGCTATTAAAGATAGAATTGCCAAGACCGGTAAGAAACCAAAAGCAATCATCGTAGTTTATCTTTATGGTATGCCTGCAAAGATAAAAGAAATTCTTGCAGTAGCAGATAAATATGATATCCCTGTTGTAGAGGATGCTGCAGAGGGTTTAGGTTCAAGATACGAAGGACAGGTATGTGGTACCTTTGGTGAGTATGGTGTTCTGTCATTTAATGGAAACAAGATGATTACCACATCAGGTGGTGGTGCACTTGTTTGTCCTAATGAAGAGGCTCGTAATAATGTGATGTTCTATGCAACACAGGCTCGCGAGGGTTATCCATACTATCAGCATGAGAAGATAGGTTTCAACTATCGTATGAGTAATGTTTGTGCTGGTATCGGTCGTGGTCAGATGACAGTTTTAGATGAGCATATTGCTCATCACCGTCATATTGCTCATTTGTATGAAGAGGCTTTCAGTAAGATAGATGGTATTACCTTCCATGCAAACCCTTCATCAGAGTTTGATTCTAACTTCTGGCTGAATACAATGGTTCTTGACCCTTCTGTTAAGGTGAAAGGCCAGGAGAATGCATATAAGACAACAGTACTGGGAGCTGTAGGTGGTGCGGCTGGTGTTATTCATTCAGTAGATAATGCTCATACAGATTGTGAACCAAATGCTAATGTTGAGGCTATGCGTGTCTTCCTTGATAAAGCCAATATTGAGAGCCGTCCTCTTTGGAAGCCAATGCACAAGCAGCCTTGTTATAAGGATTGTCCAGCATACGTAAATGGTGTGAGCGAAAGTCTTTTCAAAGTAGGCATGTGTTTACCAAGTGGACCATTAGTAACAGATGATGATGTGAAATATATTGTGGAGAAGATAAAAGAGGCAATGGCATAAGTGTTATCTTTTATAACCCATATTAACCCAAATCGGTCATTAGACCACAATATATATCTTATTATTACGGTATTGTTTCCTAACATCTTTTATTTTCTTATCGGCATCTTGTCCGTTTTTGTAACTTGACGTAGCCCGCTACGCCTGCGTTACAAATCCAAACAATCTGCTCGAAAATAAAACAAAATATGTTTAGGATCTAATGCCCGATTTGGGATTAAGGGCTGACGTCGGAGATCTTAATGTCTTCGGTGCCAGCCCTTGTTGTGTTTTTCCATATATTAGATTATGGTGATATCTAATTCGCCTATCTAAGTTTTATCCTTTAATAACCTGTGGATTAATAGAGTTTGTAATCTTTGAGAATCCTTTTAATTTGCAAGTTAGTTTGTAGGTTACCTAGAATAGCGTACTTTCTCTTTACTGATACGTTTAAATCTTGTATGCAGCAAAAGTACGAAAAAAAAATTAATAGAAGAAGAAATCACAAAAAAACTAGTAGCTCTTTTTGTGTTTTTTATTCGATGTTACTTTGCAGGATGTATGGTTTACTTTTACTTTGTAAGTGCTTGATTCTTAACAAGTATCATGTTTTTCATTATCATCGGTATGTTTGTGGTAAATGTAGATAAAATGATGGGATTTTGATTAGTCGTTTTTACTAATCACAGAGTCCTTAGGCAAGTTTTGTATATAATTCTTCCAACAAGCTTTTGCCATTCTTTTTGTTTGTTCTAATCTTGTTTTGACGATTTCTTCCGCTTTATAAGGGTTATAATCTATTTCGGCTTTCATATAATTATCATAGGCTTGCTTCCATTGTTCCAGAAACATGTGACACATTGCTACACGATAATAAGCGTCAGGCTTCTCCCTTTTGTAACAAAGCGTAGCAGCTTTCTCATAATAGGGAATAGCCTTTTCGTATTGTTTCATATTAAAATGGCTTTCACCTGCCGTATAGTAATACACCGAACGCTCATGCGGAGCAAAAGCATCTAGTTGTGGAATAGCATTATCTAGGTATTTAGCAGCCATTTCATAATCCCATTCATTATAATAGCATAATCCAATATAAGCTTTAAACCTAGGATTAAGTTGATATGCCTTATCTAATCTCTGAAAAATGATCAATGCTTCATGATATTTTTGTGAAGTGAAATAATCTAAAGCCTTACCTAAATCTTCAGAATCTTTACTTTTTTGCGCCAATAAAGGTTGGAACGACAAGCAAAGCATAGCGAAGGTTATTATCATCTTGTTCAAGAAATTCATAACCATATTATATCCCTTATTGTTTTATTGCCATATTTAATGAGATCAATATCAATGCGTACAAGTCCATTCTTATGATTCTCGTGCGAATCCCCGAGTTCCGTTTCAATTTGTTTGAAATATCGTTCTATGATAGCTTGCGGATAGGATGTCTCAAAAGTAGCAATACAATTTAAGAACCTATCAGAAACAATACCGATAGGCTCCGTCCATTTCTGTTCAGAAAAGCATATATTGGGGAACAATTCCTTTAATCGTTCTTTCGCTTTACGAATGTTCTCTTCTTGATTATAATTAGAACCTAATGTAATAATTACCTTCATGAGAGCAAAGTTACTGATTAGTTTTGTAATGTTTGAGAGAATTTAAGAGAATTCGTTTTGGAATGTATTAAAAATCGTGTATTTTTGCACACAAATAATCCAAAAGAACTTTTTATGAAACGATATAGCCTTCTTTTAATCACCCTATTTTGCTTTTTATCCACGATGATAGGTGCTCCGATTAAGTGGAATCAAGCCTATCAAACTTATATTAATCAATATAAAGATATAGCGATTGAGGGGATGTTGAAATATGGCGTACCAGCAAGTATCACCCTTGCGCAAGGGCTATTAGAGAGCAGTGCAGGGCGTAGCGATCTTGTCCTTCAAGGCAATAACCACTTTGGAATTAAGTGTCACGGTTGGACGGGTCGAACTGTTTATCATGACGATGACTTAAAAGGGGAATGTTTCCGAGCATATCCCAGTGCTTTGGATAGTTATGAAGACCATTGCAAATTCCTTCGCGAGCGCCCTCGTTATCGTAGTTTGTTCGATTTAGATCGTACAGATTATCGTGGTTGGGCATACGGATTGAAGCGTGCCGGCTATGCGACGAACCCTTCTTATGCGCAAATGCTCATTAACATTATTGAACTTTATAAGCTATATGAGTTCGATAAGGCAAAGCATTACGATCGATTCATGGTGAAGCACAGCGGAGAAGAACCACCAATTCTCACTCCCGATAATGGACTTCCTGCTTACACTCCTATAGCGGGACCACACCCGATACATAAATATAATGAAAACTACTATATCATTGTAAGACAGGGAGATACCTTTAAGTCGTTAAGTAAGGAGTTAGACATTAGTGCGCATAAGCTAGCTAGATATAATGAGCGTAATAAGAAGGATAAACTCATTGCTGGTGAGTATATTTGGTTAAAGAAGAAGCGTAAAAAGGCACCAAAGAATTTTAAGAATCGCCCTTATTATGTGCGAAAATCAGAGAGCATGTATGATATTGCACAGAAGTATGGCATCCGTTTGAAGAGTCTTGTTAAGAAAAACAAAGCGATTGCTGAGCGTGGACTCCGTTTCGGAGATGAAGTTCAGTTATACTAATACATGAATTTTCTAGCGTGAAATACCCTCGCCCGTCCTTAAGAAATTATCTAACGGATAGGCGAGGGCATTTGTTTTTATCTATCGAATCATCAGAATTATCATCTCACTTTTGTAATAGAATATTGCTAATTTCGATACTTGTATTTGCGTTATTTTCATCCGAGCTTAGGTTCTTGTCCAAATATGCAAGTTATAGGATAGTTCTCATACTTATTGTAATACTTTGATAATCAGTAAATTCCTAAAAACATAATAGCAGATGGTCGATTAAAATCTATCTTCTTCTCCAGAAATCACCATCTTTTGGATAAAAACCTACTATCTTTTCATTCAAAAAGTACTATCGTTTTAGCATAAAAGTACTATAGTTTCACTCAAAAAGCACTATCGTTTTATTCAAAACCACCTTTTACTTCTTATTTTTCGTAATTTCTTTCCATTTTTAACGCTAGAATTAAATTTATTGTTGTAAAGGATTATCTAATAATTACGATATGAGAAAGCATACAAAAAGAGGATATGCTTCGATTGACATATCCTCTTGTTTTAAGTATTTGTATGCTTGTTTTAGAAATCAGTTAGGCATTGATCAAGTGTTTTTGTAATTGCGTCTTTGTCTAAATCCTGACCAATAAATACAAGTTTCTGCATACGATCTCCGTAAGGTTCTTCCCAATCTTTATTTATTTTAGGGTTCTTTTCAAGGAAACTCCTTAATTCAAATGCAGGCATTGTAGCATACCATTGTCCAGCATTACGTAAGCTAACTTGTTTTCCTGCCTGTTCGAATACGTAACATATATCTTTTTCATTATTGAAATAGCATAATCCTTTACAACGAATGATTTGTGCAGGCCACTTACGTGCTACGAAATCATCGAAGAAGTTAATATCAAAAGGTTTACGCGCATAGTACACGAAAGTCTGAATGTTATATTCTAATGCCTCACCACTCTCTTCGTTTTCTAGTCCATGGTGGTGGTGATGATGGTGATGCCCATGATGCTCTTCTTCTTCCTCATGCTCGTCATGATGTCCCTCAATCTCAGCAATCCAAGCGGCTGATGTTGCTACTTCATCAAAGTTGAATGCTTTTGTATTAATAATCTTATTAAGGTCGACATCTCCATAGTTACATTCAATAATCTCTGCCTTTGGTTGGAGCGAACGAATAATGCTTTTTACCAAGCCTAACTCTTCTGCATTAACATCATCCACCTTATTAAGTAAGATAATGCTACAGAATTCAATCTGTTGAATCAGTAGGTTTTCAATGTCATCTTCTTTGAGGTCTTTCTTTAACAAGTCATTGCCGGCAGAGAACTCATCACACATACGGCGCGCATCAACTACGGTTACAATAGAATCGAGTACAGCCTTTCCGTTCTTTGCTAAGTCGGGATACATTTGTGGATATGCGCAAATGGTTTGCGCAATAGGAGCTGGTTCACAAATACCACTAGCTTCAATAACAATGTAGTCAAACTTATTTTGTGATACAATATCGTTTAACTGCTTTACCAGGTCCATTTTCAGTGTACAGCAGATACAACCATTCTGAAGAGCTACGAGAGAATCATCGTTTTGATCTACTACGCCGCCTGCTTCGATAAGGTTCGCATCGATATTCACCTCACCTATATCATTAACAATAACTGCAAATTTAATACCCTTCTCATTGGCAAGGATTCTGTTTACCAATGTTGTTTTACCGCTTCCTAGGTAACCGGTAAGCAATAGAACTGGTGTTTCTTTTATCTTCATATTATAAAATATATGTTTTATGATGTTCTGTACTTACAAAGTTACAAAAAATATTCATAACGAAGAAGAAGGATTCTTTTAATTAGGATAATGAAAGTTAGTTATACGTTAAATGATAACTAGGATGAAAGTTAGTTATACATTACATGGTATATAAAACAAAAGACTTGCAATCGATTGGACTGCAAGTCTTCTGTGGGTAGTGATGGATTCGAACCACCGAAGCTAGAAGCAGCAGATTTACAGTCTGCCCCATTTGGCCACTCTGGAAACTACCCTTTGGTAGTGGGCGTTGACGGATTCGAACCGCCGACCCTCTGCTTGTAAGGCAGATGCTCTAAACCAACTGAGCTAAACGCCCTTACTTATTGTAAGCGGTTGCAAAAGTAATGATTTAATTTGAACTCTGCAAACTTTCTTCATCCTTTTTTACTAATTAGTTCTGAAAAACGGGATTATAGTTGTTGTGTTGGGCATAAATCTAGTGTGAGGATGATTCAAGGCTAATTGTTTGTATAAAGTTCGCCCTGTAAGTAGTCCGTAGGAACCGATACTTACAGGGCGAAGCAATGTTATGAATATCTTTAACTGATGATAAAGTTCAAGACAAAGAGAACAGCCAATATACAGAGGGTCAAGTTAAGATCTTTCCATTTCGCTGTACATACTTTCATAAACACAAATGACAAAATACCTAGACAGATACCATCAGCAATAGAGTAGCAGAGCACCATGGTTATCATTGTGATGAAGGCTGGGAATGACTCTGTAATATCATTCAAGTTAATCTTCTTTACAGAATCAATCATCAACACACCTACCATAACCAAGGCTCCACTTGTTGCAGCACTTGGAATAAGCATGAAGATAGGGGAGAGGAAGAGTGATACAAGGAACAGAATACCTACAAAGAATGCGGTTACACCAGAACGACCGCCTTCGGCAATGCCGCTTGCACTCTCAACGTAAGTTGTAAGCGTTGAGCTACCTAACATTGCACCGCAGGTAGTTCCTATGGCATCACTCATCATAGCTTCTTTTACGCGTGGGATATTACCATTTGGTTCCACAATACCTGTCTTATCTGCTAAGCCCATAAGAGTACCAATCGTATCAAAGATATTTACCAATAACAATGAAAAGACAACCAATACCGTCTTGAGGTTCAAAAGACCACTAAAGTCGAACTTACAGAATATCGGACTAATATCTTGTGGTGCAGAGAAAGGCATCCAACTACTAGGAATAACTGTTACTCCTAAAGGAATACCGATGACGGTTGTAATAATAATACTCCAGAATAGCGAACCTTTGACATTCTTAGCCATTAACACGCCACTCAATAAGATGGCAATTATACCAAGAATACAACTAGGAGTGAAAGCACCAAGACCAACAAAGGTAGCATCTTTCGCAACGATAATCTCTGCATTCTTGAGTCCTATAAAGGCAATGAACATACCGATACCCGCTGATATGGCGTATCGTAAATTGTTCGGTATAGAATCGAGAATCATCTCACGCACATTAAAGAAAGTAATGAGGATGAAGACAATTCCCTCAATAAGCATAATGGCTAGAGAGTGTTGCCAGGAATAACCCATAGTTTGGCAAAGCGTGTAAGCAAAGAAAGCATTAAGACCCATGGAAGGAGCTTGTGCAAATGGTAGCTTAGCCATGAAAGCCAATAACAAGGTAGCGATAGCAGCTGCTAAGGCTGTACCAGTGAACAATGCGCCTTTATCCATACCTGTGGAGGTAAGGATAGCAGGATTGACGGCTAAGATATAGCTCATCGTTAAGAAGGTTGTAGCTCCAGCAATAAGTTCAGTACGGAGCTTCATTGACTTGGGGTTAAAGCCAAGGGCTTTTTCTAAGAAAGTCATCATTGTTTTAAGGTTTAAATACTCTTTCGTTTATATTGAAGTTTGATTTATCCAATCATCAAGAATCATACGTGCGATTGACAAACGTTCAGGAATATTGGGCAGATTCTCTTTTGTGAACCATGCTCCTTTTGATATTTCGCTTTGCTGTAACTGTAAATCGCCTCCATCATAATTTGCATTGAAGCCCACCATTAGCCCACAAGGATAAGGCCAGGGTTGGGAACCGAAGTATCGTAGGTTCTTTATCTTGATACCTGTTTCTTCAGCTACTTCACGATGCACTGCTTCCTCTAGTGTTTCTCCTGTTTCAACGAAACCTGCTACTAATCCAAAGAAGTCGGATTTGAAATTGCGTGCATGAACTAACAACACTTCATCACCTTTATGAACAAGGACGATAATAGCTGTCGCTAATTGTGGCCATACTTCTTTCGCACAATTCGTGCAACGTTTCGATATATCAGTGTGCATTTTCATGGGTGCTCCACACACACCGCAGAATTTTGTGTTCTGATCCCAGTAAAGCAATTCATGACATTTTCCAGCCTTCAAGTACAATTCAGTTGAAAGGAGATAAAAGGAAGGTCTAAGTCCGCACATCTCGTAATTGGGATTATCAGTTACAGGACTATCAATCATGAATGCTTTTACTTCTGTACCATCCTCCGTTGGACCAATATTCATCACATGGGTCCAAGGACGTAAAGCGATGGGTGGTTCTTCTGAAAGTGGAATCGTATAGTTATTACCAACCTTCTCTAACAGAAGGTCGGTCTTACAAAAGATAAACCAGTAATATTTCATCTTTATGATAGTTATAATCAGATGTTTATGAAGTTTATGCCTCCTTCTAACTTATTCTCCAAACAAGAGCTTACGATCACGTGCAGCTGCTGGGACGGTCCACTCTTCTGGTATGAACTTCCAATTTTGATGTGCTTGCGGATTCATGGTACCAGCCTTCTTAATCTCCTCCATGAGGTAATGGCGTTGATCTTTTGGACTCTCCCAGATAATCCTACTTTGAAGTGAATCATGTGGTATTCCAGCTCCCTTTGTGAGTAGTTCCCCACCGCCATTTGCACGATAACTATTAACAGCCACGGTGTACCATTTATGCTCATCGAAGGGTTGCCCATTACTCATACGTAAGATATGTACTTTCTCGCCATTAGGCTTAGTAACATCAACCGTATAATCGATACCAGCGGCTGAATCGAAGTTAAATGAGAAGTTCTTGAACCCTAAACGTTGTGCATCATTCTGCGTGTTAGAGAGTAACAACAGATGATCATCAGGACTCTTCATCGTGTTTACCCATAAGTCGTAACTCATCTCAAGGTGTTTACGAATCTCTTCGCCAGTCATCTTTATCACACAGAGCTGGTTTTCGTATTTATAAAGATTGAACATATCGCCTACTGTTACTGGACCAGCCTTGATAACAGAGTTAAATTGTAGAGGAGCGTTAAAGGCAATATCAGCCTTTGTAATCTTTAGTTCCAGGTCGAGGATTAGATCGTTGAATGCAGAATTACCGAAGAAGCAGTCCTTCGTGTAGATTGTATTTTCAAAATTACCAATCACCTGTTCACTCCATTGCTTTACAGCATCTATCTCTGGTTGGAAATGCTTAATGAAAGCATCATCAGCTTTTAAGTCCCTCACATCCACGAGTTCTCCTTTCGCCTTCGTCAATGTGTATTGTTTCTTACCTTTGATGTTCTTAGGAGTCAATGTTAGTGTCGCCATTGCTACGCGTTGCGCATTGTTAGCAGGGTCAAGGCAGATGACCTCCTTGCCTATGATGTTTCGTTCGGTTGAATTATGCGGCGTGTGATCGTGTCCGAAGAAGACAACATCAAAGCCAGGAACCTCCTGCGCCACCTTTTGAGATGCATCCTCATCATATTGGGGCGTCTTGATACCTCCATTCCAACCAGAATGGAACAAACCAACTATAACATCAGGATTCTCCTTCTTTTTCACCTCCTCCATGGTACGTTTAGCGCATGAAACCATCTCATCGAAACGAAGTCCACTCCATATTGTTTCCTTCAACCAGTTGGGTATTGCAGGTGTCAGCATACCGATAACACATACTTTCAGTCCGTTCTTCTTTTTGATGACCGTATAAGGAAGAATGTAAGGTTTGTTAGTTCTAGTATTGATGATATTTGCACCAAGAATAGGGAAGCGCAGTTCTTTAAACCACTTGTCATAGACACTATGCCCTGTCTCAATATCATGGTTACCTACAGTGGCGGCATCATATCCCATATAGTTGAGCACACTCGCTGCAATATTCGTTTTCTCAGGAGCTACGTAGTTGTAATAATAAGAGATAGGTTGCCCTTGCAAGATATCTCCGTTATCCAATAGGTAAACATTCTCTTTACCCTCCTTCTTACGTAAGTCTTCAACGAAAGTATTTACTCTTGCCATGGAACCGCTCTTTGGCTTACGTGTAATGAAGTCGTAAGGAAAGAACGAGCCATGTACGTCAGATGTTTCAACGATCTTGATGGTAATATCTTTCTGTTGTGCCATGGAGGAAGAACTGATCCCTAGCATGATTGTGAGTGCAATTGTTGATAGTTTCATACTTTTATTTTCAAATCACTTGCAAAAGTAATAAATTAAACGGGAATAAACAACGTTGGTCTATCTTGATTTTACTATTATATACTTCTGCTAAATGTGATGTTTTACGGCTTTAAGAATAATATAATAAGGAGAAGTACGTTTGTATTAGTGTATTATTTTAGTTTATTATTAGTATAGGCGTATGTATAGAAAGAAGATAATTAAATGGTTGCGCTACCTATTGTGTATCGAACTTCTATGGTTGATTGTTGTTGGGTTATCTCCATGGTCATTCTATCCTTTTATTACAAAGTTTGCTCAGTTCACACTTCCCTGGTTAGTTCTTTTCTTTCTTATTCGTTTTGTTAGGTGTCGGTGGGAGCAGAATTATGAGGTACTTATAGGTTGTTTGTATAGTTTGTTATGGGTAATGGTGCCCGTACTATTCGTTATACAAATCTTCTACTCATGGCTTCTGATGTCAGATAGCGAAACTACTCATGTAACTTATGAAGACGATAAGTATCGAGTCACAGAACTATATGGCTTCTTTACAACTAATTCTGATAATGTGAGAATAGAGGAACATTGGGGTCCCTTCTATCGTGAGGTGTATTATGGTGATCTTTATTCTGCACATACAAAAACGTTGAAAAGCAAGGTTGCAATACAACGATTTTTGGAGAAACAGGAGAAGGAAGGTTATGCTCCTTAACAAGGTTAAATAGAGCTTGCATGATACATTAAGTTAAAGTGTGCTTGTACTTTAACTTAAACTCCATTTGTACTTTAACTTAAAGGTTAGTCGTACTTTAACTTAAAGTCTCATTGTACTTTAAGTTGAAGTATTATGCAGAGAAAGGTTATGGTAAAAAGAAAGCCTGTAGCTTACTTACATGTAGCTACAGGCTTTATCATCATCGGATGTTATTTCTTTCCAAGATTACGGAGCCATTTGAGCGGCTTCTTTATCAGTGCTTTCAATCCAGAGTCACTCTTAGAACTTGTTGGTAGCTCTTCACGAATATCGTACTTTGTACTTCTTCTAGCACCCTTCTCGTTCGTGTTACGCTGGCGATTGTTATTCTTCTTCTTTTTGTTGTTAGGCTTTCTATTTTGTTGAGCGTTTGTCTTCTGACTAGCATCCTTATTGTTTGCAGCCTCCTTGTCGTTTCGTCTGTTATTGTTAGGCTTCGTCTGCTTGTCGGTTTGCCTATTCTTGTCTTGACGATTATTCCGCTTGCTTGTGCTCTTTGCCTCAACAGCATTGTTATTATTGTTCTGCTGTTCTTGACCTTTGTTCTTCTGCCTGTAGTTAGGCTTACGCTCCTGTGAGTGCTGCACCTTATTGTCAGAAGAGTCTTGACTTTGCTGTTCGGGGCGTCTTGAACGTTGCTTGTTATTGCCCTGTTTCTTATCCTTGTGACTTTGATAGTCCCTATTCTTCCTGCGAATGCTCTTTGCGCTAGCTCCCCTCTTAGGCTTTCCGTTGCTCTTATACTCTGGTGCTTCGCCCAATCCATCTGGTAGTTGAACCTTCTCGATCTCCTTACCTAAGAATGATTCAATCTGCTGAAAGAAGTAGATGTCATCTTCATTCACAAGTGTGATAGCAGTTCCATCATGGTCAGCACGTGCTGTACGACCAATGCGGTGTACATAGTCTTCTACATCGTGTGGCACATCATAATTAATAACCATTGTGATGTCATCAATATCAATACCACGTGAGACAATATCAGTTGCCACTAGGACGTCAACTTGTCCGCTCTTGAACTTGAACATTATGTCGTTACGCTGCTCTTGATCAAGGTCGGAGTGCATCTCACCGCAGTTGATATGCTTACGGCTAAGCGCACCTGCAATCTGCTTAACCTTTTGTTTCGATCCCGAGAAAATAATGACACGCTTCATGTTTCCACCTTTGAATACATCCTTGAGTATCCCCATCTTCTGTGTTTCGTAACACACGTATGCCATCTGATGTATCTTTTCTGCAGGTTTGCTGACAGCTAACTTGATTTCTATTGGATTCTTTAGCAGAGTCTTTGCGAGTTCCTCAATCTTCTTAGGCATTGTAGCCGAGAACATAATCGTTTGGCAAGTACTAGGGAGCTTCTTGGCAATGGTCATAATGTCCTCAGAGAAACCCATATCAAGCATACGATCAGCCTCGTCAAGAATGAAGAAACTAACCTTTGACAAATCAACATTGCCTAATGAAAGGTGAGAGATGAAACGACCGGGAGTAGCTATGACAACATCGGCTCCGAGCGATAAGCTCTTAAGTTCCTGGTCATAGCGATTGCCATCATTGCCACCATAGACGGCAACGCAGGAAACGCCATTCAGATAATAAGCAAAACCTTGCATTGCTTGGTCAATCTGCTGTGCAAGTTCGCGTGTTGGTGACATGATCACACAATTTATGGCAGACTCAGGGTAGCCTCCATCGGCTAATTTAGATAATACTGGTAAAAGATAAGCCGCAGTCTTACCAGTTCCTGTTTGTGCAACGCCTAATACGTCGTGACCTTTTAATATCTCTGGAATGCACTTCTCTTGTACGGGCGTACATTTATCAAAACGCATGTCATAGAGTGCGTCGAGTACATTATCGTTTAAATCTAAATCTTCAAAAAACATAATTTACAATTTATCCTCTTTGTAACAGAGGGTAGTTCTTACTTCTTTTTCTAACTCTCCTTATTAACTTGGTGCATGTCTATAACAGAAGTATGCTATAATAGCAAAGATAATGTTCGGTATCCATGCTGCGAGCATTGGTGGTGTGTTGTCTTGGATGGCGAAGGTAGCAGAAACCGTTTGCAACATAATATAGCTGAAGCTCAATGCAAGACCTATACCTAACGAGAGCCCCATTCCACCTTTTCGCTTGCGGGAAGAAAGAGCCAAGCCAATAATTGTCAATATGAAAGAGGAGAACGACATGGCTATACGTTTATGGAACTCAACCTCATATTGTACCACATTCCCTGAGCCACGGCTTGTCTGCTTAGAAATATAATCACGAAGCTCCGGAGAGGTGAATGTTTCTTGTTGTCCTTTTGAATACACAAGGTCAGTTGGCTCCATGAGTAGAACTGTGTCCTTAGTTGCTCCACTCTGAATGTGTTCCTTCAGTCCTTTGAGTGTTCTGATTTTCCAGTTACTTAACTTCCAATGATACTTTGAGTCAGCAATCGTATCATATTGAATCTCCATTGCGGTTAAGTGACTTACAATCTTCTTGTTTTTGATTTTAACAAGCGAAAAGCCATAACCACGTTTGTATTGGTCGTCGTAATTCTGGATATAAGCAGTGGTGTTCTTAGCTACAAATAGTTGGATGTCCTCCGCAGATGTATTCTTCTTTGAATTACGATATAACGTTTCAAAGTTCTGTCTGATAACAGTGCCATGGGGGATGACAAAACTATTGAGATAGAATGTTAAGCCTGCAATGACTACGCACGAGAGCATGTAAGGACGCATTAACCTCTTTATAGAGACGCCTGCTGCTAACATTGCTATAATCTCTGAGTTTCCAGCTAACTTAGAAGTGAAGAATATAACAGCAATGAATACAAATAGCGGTGAGAAGAGGTTGGAATAATAAGGTATGAAGTTGGCATAGTAATCAAAGATGATGGCTCGCCATGGTGCGTGGTATTGCGTGAACTTTGAGAGATTCTCATTAAAGTCGAATACAATAGCGATGGAGATAATCAAAAGGATGGCATAGATATAAGTTCCAATGAACTTCTTAATGATGTACCAATCAAGAATGCCAAGATATCTAGTTGGGGAGATTTTCTTGAGTAAGTTTCCCACCTTATATATATAAGGTAGGCAAGGCTTAGTCTTTTGACTAAGCTTACCTAGTAATCCTTTAATTATGCTTACAATCTCTTTGACCTTATGCATTGTGCGTATCCTTAAATTCTTCTTCCTAATTGCTCAATTACAGATGCTTTCCACTGAACGAAGTCGCCTTGCTCAATGTGTGTTCGTGCGTCTGTTACCAAACGAAGATAGAAAGCTAAGTTGTGTATACTAGCAATCTGCATTGCTAATAGTTCGCCTGCCTTGAATAGATGGTGTAGATAGGCTTTACTTGTAATTTGATCGATGTCACATCCGTCAGGATCAACAGGGGAGAAGTCTTTCTCCCATTTCTTGTTACGCATATTCATCGTTCCATTGTAAGTAAAGAGCATTGCATTACGACCATTACGTGTAGGCATAACGCAATCGAACATATCAACACCACGCTCGATAGCCTCAAGGATGTTTTGTGGGGTACCTACACCCATCAAGTAACGTGGCTTATCTTTAGGTAGAATCTCATTAACTACCTCGATCATTTCATACATAACATCAGTAGGCTCACCGACAGCTAATCCGCCAATAGCATTACCATCAGCACCTTGATCCGTCACAAACTTAGCAGCCTCTCGACGTAAGTCTTTGTAGGTGCATCCTTGAACAATAGGGAAGAGGCTTTGCTCGTAACCATAGAGAGGTTCGGTCTCATTGAATCGTTTGATACAACGAGTTAACCAACGTTGGGTCATGCCTAGACTCTTCTTTGCATATTCATAATCACTTTGACCTGGAGGACATTCATCTAGCGCCATCATGATGTCTGCACCTATGATACGTTCTGTATCCATAACATTCTCTGGTGTGAAGAAATGCTTAGAACCATCAATATGGCTCCTAAACTCACATCCTTCCTCTGATAACTTACGAATACCAGTTAATGAGAACACTTGGAAACCACCTGAATCAGTAAGGATAGGGCGCTCCCAACCATTAAAGCCATGCAAGCCACCTGCAGCTTTTAATACATCTAAACCTGGACGTAGATAAAGGTGATAAGTATTACCTAAGATAATCTGCGCCTTTACCTGTCTTCGTAGTTCTTCAAAGTGTACACCTTTCACAGAACCAACAGTACCCACTGGCATGAAGATAGGAGTCTTTATCTGTCCATGGGCTGTCGTGATTAATCCTGTACGTGCATCGCTTGCGTTATCTGTGTGTTGCAGTTCAAATGTCATTTCTTTGTAGCTTTATTGTCTTCAGATATAGTGAAGTCTACTGGATGTTCTACCAGCTCATCGGTAAGAGCGAAATCCCATACTTGTTTGATATTCTCAACGAAGTGGAACTCAATACCCTTTCTGTAAATCTCAGGTATTTCTTCAATATCTTTCTTGTTCTCCGAACACATTACGATATCTGTAATACCTGCACGTTTAGCGGCAAGGATTTTCTCTTTAATACCACCAACTGGAAGAACTTTACCACGAAGCGTTATCTCGCCAGTCATAGCAGTGTTTTTGCGCACTTTGCGTTGTGTAAGGGCTGAGGCTATACTTGTAGCAATAGTTATACCAGCGGAAGGACCATCCTTTGGTGTTGCTCCTTCTGGTACATGGATGTGTATGTTCCATTGTTCAAAGATGCGATAATCAATACCTAAAGTATCAATGTGTGCTTTGACATATTCGAGTGCAATAACCGCTGATTCCTTCATCACATCTCCAAGATTACCAGTTAGTGTTAACTTTCCAGCCTTACCCTTTGATAGAGAAGTCTCAATAAACAATATCTCACCCCCCACACTTGTCCAAGCAAGTCCTGTTACTACACCAGCGTATTTATTTCCTTGATAAATATCACGTGTGAAAGGAGGCTTACCAATGAGATCTTCCAATGCATCTGGAGTAATCTTCGTGTAAGGTAAGTTAGCATTCATCGCTTGTTCAAATGCCAATTTACGCATTACCTTATTGATTTGTTTCTCTAATTGACGTACACCACTCTCGCGTGTGTAACTTTCAATAATCTTTTCTAATGCGCTCTTTGTAAACTTTGGTTTAACTTCTAACTGATCTAAGCCCGTATTTTCGAGCTCTTTTGGAATCAAGTGTCGTTTTGCTATTTCTATCTTTTCTTCTGTGATATAGCCTGAGACATTGATTAATTCCATGCGATCTAACAAGGGCCTCGGAATCGTATTGAGATCATTGGCTGTTGCTATGAAAAGTACCTTTGAGAGGTCATAATCTATGTCAAGGTAGTTGTCATGGAAAGCACTATTCTGTTCAGGGTCAAGCACTTCCAATAATGCAGAAGAGGGATCTCCATTAATGGTGTTTTGCGTTATCTTATCAATCTCATCAAGGATGAAGACAGGGTTGGAAGAGCCTGCCTTTTGTATGTTCTTGATGATACGACCAGGCATAGCACCTATGTAAGTCTTGCGATGACCTCTAATTTCAGACTCGTCATGTAAACCACCTAACGATACACGTACATACTTACGTTTCATTGCTTCTGCAATACTTACTCCTAAGCTAGTCTTTCCTACACCTGGAGGACCATAAAGGCAGAGGATAGGAGACTTTAGACTGCCACGTAATTGTAATACAGCTATATATTCAAGGATGCGCTCCTTGACCTTCTCCATTCCATAATGATCTTTGTCTAATATACGCTTTGCACGCTTTAAGTCGAGATTATCAGTTGTATATTCATTCCATGGTAAAGCTACCATCGTCTGAAGGTAGTTTACTTGTATGCTATAATCTGGACTCTGAGGATTTAGCGTGTCGAGCTTATCAATTTCTTTTTGGAAGATTTTAGCAACATCTTGTGACCATTTCTTATTCTTTGCCTTTTCCAGTAATTCCTTCTTATCTGGTGCAGAATCGCCATCACCAAGTTCCTCCTTTATATTCTTAATTTGTTGATGGAGGAAGTATTCACGCTGTTGTTCATCAAGATCCTCACGTGTTTTTGAGCGAATATCTTGACGTAAATGTTGAAATTGAATCTCCCTGTTTAAGACCTTCATTAGTCTGAAGAGACGATCTTTTATGGAGTTCTCTTCCAACATTTGAATCTTATCAGCTATGGGGAAAGGCATAGTAGAGCAGGTGTAGTTGACAGCAATGATAGGGTTACCCATGTTGTCAAGTGCAAGCTGAGTGTCGTCAGGAACATCCTCGCTCCCATGAATATACTCCTTAGCTACTAATTTCATGTCTTCTACAGCGGTAATGAATTCCTTATCTTTCTTTGAATCCATTTCTTCTTGCAGCGCTTCGGTAAAACCCTTCATGTAGGGTGATTTGGTCGTTATCTCTTTGATACGACATTTGCCAAATCCTTGTAAAATAATGGTTTTGTTATCTCCCTCATAATTGCCCGGCATATCAAATGAACGTACATAGCGTGCATAGATACCTGTTTTATAGATGTCGTCCTCTTGTGGCTCATTGACATTGCTATCCTTCTGACTTACAATGGCAATGATGGTTTCTGGATTTTTCTCCAAATATTTTACCAATGCTAATGTTGCCTTTCTTCCAACAAGGATTGGGGAAAGGATTCCAGGGAACATTACGAGGTTGCGGGTTACGAATATGGGGATTTCACCATTAACTTTAATATTTAAGTCAGGTAAGTCGCCTTCGTAATCTGTAAACATCTGTATTGAGCTATTTTGTTTCATAAAGTTTTGTTATACCTATATTAGCTTGCAAAGTTACAAAATAAAAGCGAAAGACAGAAGAATTAGTGTGCTTTAATGTTTTGTAACCTTGATGCAATTCTATGGTGATGAGTCGTTTTCTTACTTAATGTAAAAATCTTTAGTAAGATGATGATACCACTCTGAACGCTCTCCATTGTCTTGCATTAATGTTACGTTTGTCTCTTTTTTCGGTGCGGTTAATGTTTTTTTTAATTCGAGTAAACACCGTTTAGGTGACTTGGAATCTTTTGTTTTTATATTAACAACTTTAGTGGTTGATAATCCACAAAATACAGCCTCTGACTCTATAATAATTTTATTGTCTGATGGAATAATGATAGAGAGAAGCCCTCCTTCTTTCAATAGGCGTGATGCGTGATGTAGTAAATCATGGGGTGTTAAAGAGTCTGTGTGTCTTGCAATAGTCCTTTCTTGTAAAGGGCTTTTTAGTGATTTTATAAAGTAGGGGGGATTACTTACAATCGCATCATAAATATGGTCAAAGTCAGTTTGGAATGTATCTGGATGATACTCTTGTAGTGAAGTGTGGATGAGACTAATTCTATTATTAAATGGCGATAATAGTGTGTTGGTCGTTGCATCTTCTAATGCTTTTGCGTCGATTTCTATAGCATCAATGTAGGCATTAGGGAAACGCTGAGCCATCATTAATGCTAGAAGTCCAGTTCCTGTTCCAATATCTAATATCCTTGCGCCACCTTGCGCCCATGCTCCAAGGAGTATACCATCAGTGCCAACTTTCATAGCAGAATGTTCTTGGGTGATATGAAAGTTTTTTAGTGTAAAGCCCATTCGTCTTATTGGTACAGTTATATATTCAACTTACGTAATATTGTCTTGTTGATAGCTTGCACCTTTCTACTTTGTTTGGTGATATCCTGCCTCATTAAGTCAATGTTATAGAAAATCTCTGAGAAAGCTGTTTGTAGTATATTGGGCTGCCTGCGTGTCTTATCAGCATTGTGATTAATCACGATGTTGATTCCCTTTGACACAATAGATATATCAACGTCAGCACCAGAAAGTACAGGGTCTCCATCGTAGTGGATTACTCCTTCTTTCTTTCGATGGATATGTATTTTCTTTGCTTTGAAAGTTTTGATTTTGAGGTTCTTGTCAAGAGTTTTGTTAAAGAGTTCAATAGCTACTTGTGGTGCCTCAATAATATCGAAAGGTTCCATGATAATGATGTCTAATAGTCCATCACTCATAGAAGCTTGAGGAGCTATGTAAGCGTTGTTACCATATTGAGAAGCGTTGGCGGCTGATACCAGGAAGGCTTTGTAGCGTTTGACTCCATCTTCATCTTCTATCTCATAAGTTTCTGGTTGGTATTTGAGTCCTTCTTCCAAAACTTTTTGCATATAGGTGATAGGTCCTCGTTTACCAGCTTGAGCAAATTGCATTGATATAAATGCGTCGAAGCCCATACCACAGGTACAGAAGAAAGGGTGCTCATTAATGATACCATAATCTAAGGCTCTAATTTCGCATTCATTTATGATATCTATACATTTCTTGAGGTTCATCGGTAGATTTAAATGGCGTGCAAGTCCATTACCTGACCCACAGGGTAAGATCGCCATAGCTGTCGATGTGTTGATTAATGATTTACCGATTTCGTTTACAGTCCCATCGCCTCCAACAGCAACGACAATATTGACGCCCTCTTTTACTGCTTGTTTTGCTAACTCTGTGGCATGTCCTGCATATTGTGTTTCTAATATGTTGTAATCAAATTCACTTTTGTTAAGTCGTTCTTCAATAAGATCGGGAATACCAGCCTTGCTGATAGTTCCTGATATAGGGTTAAGAATGAAAACGATTCTTTTCTTATTCATAGTGCTGTATGGTCAGAGTATAGTTCCTTCGGCAAAGTTACACATTAATCTTATATCTTATTGAGAAAGGGGTATGAAAAAAACTTTAAAAAGCACTTTTCTAATCAAATTGTTCTTTTTGTCGTACAAAGTTAGTATCTTTGCAACCTAAAATAATTATTATGTAGTCGTTGGCTACACCATATTAAATATAATGGGACAGTTACAAGATAAGTACAAAAGTTACCGTGATCCGCAGAAGTTTATAGAAGCAGGAGTTTATCCTTATTTCCGCGAGATTACGAGTAAGCAAGGAACAGAAGTTACAGATATCGATGGAAACGAGATTCTCATGTTTGGCTCTAATGCCTATACGGGTCTGCCAAATGATCAGCGTGTTATAGACGCAGCACATCGTGCTTTAGACAAGTATGGTACAGGGTGTGCAGGTAGTCGTTTCTTGAATGGAACGTTGGATCTTCATGTTCAATTAGAGAAAGAACTTGCAGCTTTTGAAGGAAAGGATGAAGCTCTTGTTTTCTCTACTGGTTTCTCAGTCAATGCTGGCGTTCTAGCAATGGTTGTTGGGCGTGGTGATTATATTATTTGTGACGATCGTGATCATGCTAGTATTGTTGATGGTCGTCGTTTGAGTTTCGCAACTCAACTTCACTATAAGCATAATGATATGGTGGATTTGGAGCGTGTTCTCCAGAAACTTCCGCATGAGGCTGTGAAACTTATCGTTGTAGATGGTGTCTTCTCAATGGAAGGTGATTTAGCTAATCTACCAGAGATTGTGAAACTGAAGCATAAATACAACTGCTCTATTATGGTTGATGAGGCACATGGTTTAGGTGTGTTTGGTCGTCAGGGTAGGGGCGTTTGTGATCATTTCCATGTAACAGATGAAGTCGATTTGATCATGGGAACGTTCTCAAAGAGTCTTGCATCAATAGGTGGTTTTATTGCAGGAGACAAGGATACAATCAATTATCTTCGTCATACATGTCGTACGTACATCTTCTCTGCAAGTAATACACCTTCAGCTACAGCTGCGGCTTTAGAGGCTCTTCATATCTTAGAAAATGAACCAGAGCGTATAGAACATTTATGGAAAGTTACAAACTATGCTTTGAAGCGTTTCAAGGAGGAGGGTTTCGAGATTGGTGAGACAGAGAGTCCGATCATTCCACTTTATGTTCGTGATATACAGAAGACTTTTATTGTAACGAAGTTGGCATATGAGGCAGGTGTGTTTATCAACCCTGTTATTCCTCCTGCTTGTGCACCTCAAGATACACTTGTTCGTTTTGCTTTGATGGCTACTCATACAGAGGAGCAGGTTGAGCGTGGCGTACAGGCGTTGAAGAAGATTTTTAAAGAAGAAGGTATCATTAAGTAGAAGTTTCTTCTAATTGATATTTTCGTCACTGAAATAGAGGAGAAGGTTGTGTGTTATTACGCAATCTTCTTTTTTTATTTTTTTTCTATGTTCATTTTTTTGAAAACCAAGTTCTCCTAATCACATTAATCAGAATCTTTTGTAGTGCATTTGCTTTTGACTCTGACCTTGCTAACGCTAATTTCTGATCTTGCTAACGCTAATTTCTGACCTTGCTAAGGTTAATCTTTGAGTTTTCTAACGCTAATCTTTGACGCTAAGAACGCTTATCTCTAAGCATACGAGCACTAACTTCTGAAACTTTTTGGGGCAATCTCGCGATCTGCACTCCTCCCCTTTACTTCCCTTCGGTCAGTGACCGTTGGTTCGGGGAGGTCGGGTGGGGCTGTTGGTGAGGCTTTTTCTTTTCTGTTTGCAAAGGTAAGCAACTTTATTCAGAAAGCAATCGTTTTTTGGGGTACTGGAGTAACAAGTTCCGCAAATACCTTTGTAACTGTCTGTTTTACAGAGAGATATACAGAAGCCCCACCCGACCTCCCCGAAAGGAGGGGAGTGCCTATGCGCACACGAGGGGTAAGGGCTGGGCTCTTTATCTGATAGTTTTCTGCAAAATACTTGCGAACTTGCGCTCCCCTCCTTTCGGAGGGGTCGGGGGAGGCTTTTTTATTCCCAATCACACAATCACAATCACAAAATCACAAAAAGGATTTTCAATGTGTAAAAAGGGATTCTTATATAATATAATACCTTATTAATAAATAATAATATATAATGATACATTATTTACATAAAGAAAAAGCATAATACTACCATAATTGATTTTGTGATTTTGTGATTGTGATTTTGTGATTGACATGATTTTCATTTGTTTTCATTTTGATATTTCTTATTTGCTAAACTCTTTGTCGCAAAATACCCTTTAAAAGTAAATTTGAATTGAAATAATGCAGACGACGATGGAATGTAATTTTCTGTATTATTTTGTCCTATGTAGGTGTAGATTAATGTATAGTATTGTTTATCAGGTTTTTACATATATTCTTGGGATGTCAAAAGTTCTTTGTTTAAAAAATAAATGAACTTTTTGATAGAAAAATCGCAGAAACATTTGGTAGTTTCAAAAAAAAGTACTACCTTTGCACTCGCAATTCAGAAATACTGCTAATAATTCCTGGATATGCAACGGGGCGTAGCGCAGCCCGGTAGCGCTCCTGGTTTGGGACCAGGCGGCCGCAGGTTCGAATCCTGTCGCCCCGACAATCATCAATCTTTAGAGTAAGTAGATGTTTTATTGCGGCAATAGCTCAGTTGGTAGAGCACGACCTTGCCAAGGTCGGGGTCGCGAGTTCGAGTCTCGTTTGCCGCTCTTTGATATTCTGAAAGGCTTTTTAGTTATCTCAAAACTAATGCCCAGGTGGCGGAATTGGTAGACGCGCACGTTTCAGGTGCGTGTGTTTCACGACGTGCAGGTTCGAGTCCTGTTCTGGGCACGGAAGTTCTTTGAATATTATAGGCATATTGGAGAGGTGGCGGAATTGGTAGACGCGCTACTTTGAGGGGGTAGTGAAAATTGCTTCGTGGGAGTTCGAGTCTCCTCCTCTTCACATGCAGATTTTGGTAAGTAATTACTTACATTGTATGCGGCAATAGCTCAGTTGGTAGAGCACGACCTTGCCAAGGTCGGGGTCGCGAGTTCGAGTCTCGTTTGCCGCTCTTATTTGTTAGAAAGAGAAACATACATAACATTATCTTTATGAATTTATATTTACGGTATTTCGATAGTGAAGTATTAGTACATAATGTTGAAGAGGCGTTAGATTTTTTGAGTTCTATTCCTGATATTCAACTCACTCCAGAATTGGAAGATGATATTAGGAATTATGCAGCGAGTGATGTATTCTATCCTAAACGTTATAAGGTTCGTCCTCGTGTTTATTTTATCGTCATAAAGACAGAGGCTCCTAGTATGATGGATTTTAAACAGAAGAAAGCATTGCGTCCTAGCGTTGATAATATACAGCGTAAGGAGAATCCTGCAATTATGCATCTTAATGAAGAACGTGAGGGCTGGTATGAAGGTGAACTTGATTTCAAGCGTGTTGTTTTAATACCATCTACAGGTAAGCATGAATACAGGGACACGCATTTTGTTGTACAATGCAAGGCTGTTTCTGGCTGGGATTGTTATACACGTATGGTTGAATACTTGAAGGAGAGAGTTGACAATAGAAGTCAGTTCCCTTCAGCTAAAGGTAAGAACTTTAGATTTAAGTATTTGGGAATGTGGAAGTAAAGTCTTTCTCTTTCTTTTAGATTTGTGCTATATGAACAAAGTGATGTTAATTGGTAATGTTGGTCGTGAACCAGAAGTGCGCTATTATGATGCGGATCAATGTGTTGCTACCTTTACGTTAGCTACAACAGAGCGTGGATATGAGCTTCCTGGTGGAACGAAAGTTCCTGATCGTACTGATTGGCATAATATAGTACTATTTAAGAGCTTGGCAAAGTATGCCGAACAATACATTCATAAGGGCGACAAGCTATATGTTGAAGGACGTATAAGGAATCGTTCTTATGATGATAAAAAAGGGGTGCGTCGACAGGTTACAGAAATCTATGTGGATAATCTTGAATGGTTAAGTGCATCTCGAAAGATGGAAAATGCGTCAGAAGAGAAGAATAAAGATGCTGATAATTCCATCTCTGATAATAACAAATTACCTTTTTAATGGATAGTTTTCTATTAGATATATCTTCTTATATCACCGTTAATCCAATAAGTCCAAGTATACTTGTTTCTATCCTCTTGGCATTCTTTCTTATCCTTTTATCTGGCTTTGCTAGTGCGTCAGAGATAGCCTTTTTTAGTTTGTCTCCAGCAGATTTAGAGGCTATGGACCCAGATAAAAGCCCATTGGATATGTTGGTTCAGAAACTTCGTGATGATAGTGAGCGCACACTGGCAACTATTCTTATAACGAATAACCTTGTCAATGTGACCATCATCATGCTGTGTAATTACATTCTCATCAATTTGCTAACATTTAGTGCAGAATGGTTACAATTTCTCTGTGTTACGATTCTATTAACCTTCTTGTTGTTACTTTTTGGTGAGATTATTCCTAAAGTATATGGTAGTACGAATCCACTTGCCTTCTGTCGTAAGGCAGTGAAAGGGGTTATGTTCTTTCGTAAGTTATTTTGGCCGATAGAGACAATTCTTTTAAAGAGTGGTGCTTTCGCAGAGAAAGTCTTACAGAAAGAGAATAGGCAATTATCAATCGATGATTTGGAACAAGCACTGGAGCTTACCGATAAGAGTGACATCAAAGATGAGCAAAGTATGTTGCAGGGCATTATACGTTTTGGTGATGAGACCGCAAAGGAGGTGATGACTTCTCGCCAAGACATAATAGACCTTGATATACGCTGTTCTTATGAGGATGTGTTGAAGTGTATTGTTGATAACAACTACTCTCGTATCCCTGTTTATCAAGATAATAAAGACAATATCCGAGGTGTTCTTTACATCAAAGACTTGCTCCCTCATCTATCAAAGCCAGCTAACTTTAGATGGCAAAGCTTGATACGCCCCTCTTACTTTGTTCCTGAAACGAAGAAAATTGACGACCTTCTACGTGAGTTCCAAGAGAACAAAGTTCATATTGCAATCGTTGTGGATGAGTTTGGTGGAACCAGTGGTATAGTTACGCTCGAAGACATCTTAGAAGAGATAGTCGGGGAGATTAATGATGAGTACGATGAGGAAGAGCATAATTACACAAAATTAGACGCTAATAGTTATATCTTTGAAGGTAAAACCTTATTGAATGACTTTACCAAAATACTCAATCTTCCAGATGATGAGTTTGATGACGTAGAAGGTGACGCTGATTCACTCGCTGGTTTATTGTTGGAGATCAAAGGCGATTTCCCTGCTGTGCATGAGATTTTGAAGTATAAGCGATATACCTTTGAAGTGTTAGAGATAGATGAACGTCGTATTAGTAAAGTCAAGGTGATCATAGGTTGTGAGGATAACGCGTGACGTTTTTGATAAAATCACTATCGGTCTTTTGCCGATAGACAAAGGACGAAAGGCAGAGAAAGAAGGCGAGCAACGTCTTCTTTTTGCTATGTTGGGTTATGTTCCTGTTATCAATCATAATGAGGATGGTAAACCAACTATCGAGGGTTATCACATTAGTATATCTCACACCATTGGTTATGTTGCTATTATCCTTTCCACGGACTTTGAAGTAGGGATTGACATTGAGTATGTGTCCAATCGTGTGAGTCGTATCACCTCTCGTTACCTTCGCTCTGACGAGCCCTTCACCGATTTACGTTCCCAGCTTATAGCTTGGTGTGCAAAGGAAACCACCTATAAACTGTTTTCAGAAGAGCACTTAGCCCTTCAAGAGATGAAGGTAAACGTTGCCTTAGACCATGTTACTAACCTTAGAAGTAATATCGACATAAAGTTTGTAAGCGAAGTTACACATGATTATGTGTTAACTTATGCGTGGAAATAAGTAGCATCAAAGCAATCGTTTAACCTTTAAAGCTATTTGCGTTTAGCCTTAATCAATCGACTAATGATAAGTTATCATTTTCGCTGTTATTAGTTGATTGTTCAAAAAAAAACAGTATCTTTGTAACTTCAAGTCAATAAAAGATATAGAGCTAAGGCAAATTAAACAGATATGACTGATAAGATATCCAGCAAGAAGATAACTCGTAAGCGTGGAGCAAAAGCCCAAAAGGCACCACTAAAGAGTCGTACCATATCGAACGACCTCATCCCTATTGAAGAAGAGACATGGTTATTACAGCCAATTGCTGTGACAATGATGCGTCATGATTACTCGCTAATTCAAGTCCGCATCCTCGTTTCTATTGTTGAGAGTTTACAAGATATTTTGCATGGAATCTTGAAGAGTAAACGAGGCTTTCAGTTAGATTTGTTTCAGACAGATGAGCTTGATGAAGATGGAAGAATGCCGATTAAGTTGCCTTTCAAAGAATTAGGTGTTGACCCTAACCATTATCCTCAACTTCGCAATTCATTGAAGATGTTAGCTTCCATCCCTGTTGAGATACCTTATAAGACGAGTGAAGGGCGTAAGTACACGAAGGCAACTAACCTTTGTGATGTATATATTCCCGAAGACCGTTCCTATAATAAGTATGCAATTTTAAAGTTGGATCATACAGTAGCTGAACGTCTGGTTTCTTTAGATTTAGGTTATCATAAGTTTGGTAAGCAGATTGTCTTTGCTTGTAAGAATAGATACACACAGCGCATCTATATGTTTATCGAGTCATGGGCAGATAAGGGGCGTGCCGTCATTGCAACATTAGATTTCCGCAAGATGTTACGTCTTGAGAATAATTATAAAAAGTTCTCAGACTTCTGCCGTCGAGTACTCGATCCTGCCATGCAAGAGTTAAAGGAATTATCCGAGAAAGGTTCTTGTGATTGCTTCTTTGAGTATGACAAGAAGTATGATCATGGGCAACGTGGTGGCGAACCCGACCGTTTAATCTTTATCATCCATCGTACTAAGGACAAGATGAATGCGCAGTTAGAGAACATGATACAAGCACAACGTCGTCAGTTCCAGCAGTACCTTGTGCAGTATTTTAATTTTACTCCAGCGAACGCCCAACAGATGGCTGATCGTATAACTGCCGATAACTATCAAGAGGCTGTTCAGAAACTAATGAGCTTACGTGACCGCTTCTCTAAGACTGTCGTTCAAGATAAGGCTGCCTACACCTTTAAGAGTTTAGATGAATTATTAAGATCTAAAGAAATTCCTAATACAATCGTTGAGGAAGTAGAGTAATGCGACTATAGTATAGGAACATTCCCTTCGTAATTAGGAATTTACCTATTGTGTATTTAAACGTTATCAGCTATCTTTGTCATTGTAAAATAAAGGTAGTTATTAACTTAATATGATAGCAATGGATAGAAGATTTTTATATACAATAGCATTGGCGTTTACAAGTTTAAGTCTAACTTCTTGTGGCTCTCTATTCTCAGTAGGAATGGGTGTAGGTGGTCCTGTGGGAGCAGTTGGAAGTGTGTATGATGACTCTTATGGTCGTTATGATGATTACGGCGATAGTTATTATCGTCTCGGCTATGAAGAAGCTCGTCGACAAGCATTATTCTTATCTGATAAGATGGCTTATGAGTTACGTTTGAACGACGCTCAATATGCAGCTGTCTATGAGATTAACTTAGACTATTTACTGAACTTACAGGGAGGCAACTCTTTATATGGTAGTTACTGGGATCAACGAAACAGAGATTTATATTTTGTGTTGAATACTAACCAGTATAATTACTTTACAAGGGAAGACTACTTCTATCGTCCAGTTTATTGGAGTAACAACAATTACTATTACCGCGTTTATTCGCGTTATGGTGATCGCAATTACTTCTACCGTACATGTCCTTCGGAGTATTATTCTTATAGGGGTGGTCGTCCAAGTAGCTATTATCAAAGCCAGTTCGGTTCCCGTAGGGATCAAGCTCCAATGCCAAGCAGTACAAGGGTTTATCAAAATCCTTATCCAAATGATGGTTCCTGGAATGCGCCCAACTCACCTAGAACAGACAGCCAGCAAGGGAATCGCAGTTTTGGTAATGCTACTCGAGAGAACATGGATATGAACAATACGAGGAGTAGTACGCCAAATAATACTTACTCACGTCCAAACAATCAGTCGTTTGGAAACGCTAGACGTGAAGCGCCATCTCCTTCTTATTCTCCTTCGCAGAGTACACCTGTTTTCCCTCAACAGCCAAGCAATGAGAATAGAGCTTCATTTGGTAACGCACGTAGGATGGACTCACCGAGTCAACCTTCATTTGGAAGCCAATCACCTTCAAGCACAGGTGCTTCTAGTTCGTCAACTGGGAGTGTATTTGGAGGTCATAGATAAATTAAAGAATATATGAGAATAATGGACATTAACCGATCGAGAGTAGCCACTGCAATGGTCAGAGGCTACTTTCATTCTTTCTTCTCTGGACAGATAGATGCTTTATCATCCGACAAGAAGAAATTAGAACCACGAGAGTATAAGCAGTTGTTAGTTAATAACTTCGATAACCTGTCTTCACAATTTGTATCGGTACTATTCCCCGTTCTCATTCGTTTGAATTATGATGACTTTGATAAGGTGACTACTGATATGAAGCGTAGGCATTTCTCCTCTTCTACTTCTTCAAAGTTGCTCTTGCGCTATGCTTGTGGATCAAAGGAATTATACGACTTGGTGACTGCGGAATATCAGAAAAACGTCTTTGCTTTAATGGAAGGGCATTTGTTGACAAAGGAGGAGTTCTTTGCTTCTTGCCCTAGCTTGCAGGCTGACGATACAGTTCCTGTTTCTTTAGCCATTCGCTCTGTGGTGCGTGTACAGATGCAAGCGTATGTAACTGGCGTTACAAGTGCACAAGCATCTACGAACGACTTGCGACAAGCAACAATCTATCGTTTAATGCTCTCGGGCATAGAATCTTTGTTACATGACTCACCTATTCTTCTCGAGGAGGAGAATTTAGAAATGATGTT
The DNA here is from genome assembly GCF_041433025.1 of Prevotella sp. 20925_1_30. NCBI lineage: Bacteria > Pseudomonadati > Bacteroidota > Bacteroidia > Bacteroidales > Prevotellaceae > Prevotella > Prevotella sp. 20925_1_30. The sequence goes on from NZ_JAPWAR010000005.1 coordinate 116,440, forward strand.
CCGCAAGGCTTCATTAAACTCTGAAAACTTCGAAAGATTAATGGATGAAATGACTATGGCTTACACGGAATTAGTGTAGACACCTGGCTATTTATGTGCGCATAAGTAGTCTGACTTCTGTAATCTTACTATAAGTTTACTCCTAGATATTGACATCCTCGTTTGCCCACTCAATTTAAAGAGCTTTGGACAAACGAGGATGTTTGTTTCTGTCGGTTTAACAAAAGAAAGATTGTCCTTCACTCAGAAGAAACTTCTTTGCTTAAAGCTTCCCTGCGTCTCCCAAGTAACTATCCTTGAATCCAAGAAAATACAATACACCATCAAGCCCGATAGTTGTTATATTTTGTTCGGCAGTAGCTTGCACACGTGGCTTTGCATGGTAAGCAATGCCCAATCCCGCTTCTGAAATCATGGGCAAGTCATTAGCACCATCGCCTACAGCAATCGTTTGTGCGAGATTGACTTTCTCAACTTGAGCCAGTAGCTTCAATAGTTCTGCCTTGCGTTTTCCGTCAACTATATCGCCGAGGTAACGCCCAGTTAACTTATTATGCTCATCTATTTCTAGTTCGTTTGCATAGACATAATCAATACCATATTTACGCTGTAAGAACTCACCAAAATAAGTAAATCCACCGCTGAGAATCGCTATTTTATAACCACATTGTTTCAGCACATTCATCAATCTGTCTACGCCTTCCGTAATTGGCATTGATTCTGCAATATCTTTCATTACGCCAGCATCTAATCCCTTCAATAGTGCTACACGTTCAGCGAAACTCTCTTTGAAATCAATCTCACCACGCATCGCACGTTCTGTGATCTCTGCCACTTGTTCGCCAACACCAGCTCGCTTTGCAAGTTCGTCAATACACTCGGTCTGAATAAGTGTCGAATCCATATCAAAGCAGATGAGTCTGCGCATACGACGATACATATCATCCTTCTGTAGAGAACAATCAATACCTTGTTCATGGCTCATTTGCATCAACTCTGCTTGTAAGCGTTGATAATCGGTAGGGGTTCCTCTAAGTGAAAACTCAATGCAGGCTCTGACGTGCAAGTAATGTTTCTTAATACTTTGCCGTCCAGTAAGGCGTCGTACAGCATCAATGTTAAAGCCATGCGCCGAGATGATTTGTGCCGTTGCTTGTATGTTCCTTGCCGACAACGATCGCCCAATAATAGTAAGGATGTATCTGTTCTTACCTTGTTGATTCACCCATTCCTCATACTCATCGTCACTGATTGATGCAAAACCAATGTTTACACCAATTTCTGTAGCTTTGAAGAGCAAGTCTTTCATCACCTGCCCTGAGCTTTGTTTGTCAATTCTGATGAGAATACCGAGTGATAGGGTGGAGTGAATATCCGCCTGACCAATATCTAAGATATGTGCGTCATATTGTGCAAGTATTTCCATGATAGACGCTGTTAGTCCCGGTCGGTCTTGCCCTGTTACCCTGATTAATATTTGTTCTTCTTGTGTGTTTGTCTTTTCTTCCATATCAAATCTTTGTTCATGCAAAAGTACTGTTTAATTATGACGTGAGCAAATGTTCTAGCAAACTACATTAGGATTATCTTCGGTTTACTCCCGTGTGCAGGATGATAGTCTGATTTTAAGTACTATCCACCTCTAAGTTTAAGTACATTTGAAGTCTAAGTTAAAGTACGCTTTACGTTTAACTTAAAGTATAAATCGACTTTAAGTTAACGTGAAAATTAACTCTAAATTGGAGGCTGTTTTATTCTATATTAAAAGTTTAATATTAACGACTATATAATTGATTATCAATTTATAATAGATAGTTTATACATGACAAACTATAAGTTTTGTTCAAGTTAAGGTTAATGTTTTATTGAGGCGAAAGTTACCCCTATGAAGTTCTACGACTTTTCTATAAAAGCAAGTATTGATTAGTACTTAATGTTTATGAAACTAATGAACAAATAAAGGTTGTGTCTTCATGTAGATATTGTCTAGAGTATTTCGATGACAGACTAAAAGTAAAGACAGACAGCCTCGTCTATTTATTAAAGCAAATGTGCTTCAGTTAGGCGAAAGCGTCTGTCCCTACTTATTGTATAAACGATTTATCTCTTTGTGAGATACCTCATCTTTACTTCTTCATCTGTTGCTTTAGTAGTGTTGGAATCTCACTTGTCTCACGTGCAACAGGAACTCCAACAGCCTCAAACGCAGCTATCTTTTCGCTTGCAGAGCCAGAGCCACTTGAAATTATAGCACCAGCATGCCCCATTTGTTTGCCCGGAGGAGCTTGTTGTCCAGAGATGAAGACAGCTACGGGTTTAGTTACATGCTCCTTTATAAACTTTGCGGCACGTTCTTCAGCGTCACCACCAATCTCACCAATGAGTGCAATGCTATCCGTCTCTGGGTCATCTTGGAACATCTGTAATAGTTCTTCAAAGTAAAGACCTACAACAGGGTCACCACCAACGCCAACGGCTGTTGATTGTCCGAGACCTGCTTGTGTGAGGTTATGCACTACCTCATAAGTTAAAGTACCGCTACGACTGATGACGCCAGTATGCCCTTTCTTAAAGATGTTCGTTGGCATAATACCAGCCATGCTCTCTTCTGGAGATATCAAGCCAGGGCAGTTAGGTCCGATAACCTTTACACCATGAACTTTAGCATAATGCTGTGCAGCTACAGCGTCGAGTGTTGGTACACCTTCAGTAATACAGATAACAAGTTGAATGCCGCCATCAATAGCTTCTAGCATAGCATCCTTAGCGAAAGGTGCAGGAACAAAGATAATAGAAGTGTTTGCTTGTGTTGCAGCCACCGCATCTTTCACCGTGTTGAAAACAGGGATACCACAGACTTCTTGTCCTGCCTTGCCAGGAGAGGTACCACCCACAACATTGGTTCCATACTCTTTCATCTTTGATGCGTGAAAACTACCATCACGACCAGTTATACCTTGTACAATTAGTCTTGTATTTTTGTTGATCAGAATACTCATAATATCTTATTTAAAGTTGTTTACTTAGTTCAACTGCCTTATGTCCAGCATCTGCCATAGAGGTGGCAACATTGAAGTAGGTTCCTTCTAATATTGCCCTTCCTTCCGCCTCGTTGGTACCAGTGAGACGGATGACAATAGGAATGTCGGTCTGAATAACCTTGAATGCTTCAAGCAAGCCCTTAGCAACATCATCGCAACGTGTAATTCCACCAAAGATGTTAATGAGAACAACCTTTACATGCTTGTCGGCTAATAAGAGCTTCATGGCTTCAACAATCTTCTCGGGGTTAGAGCTACCACCAATATCAAGGAAGTTAGCTGGTTCGCCACCATAGAGTTTAATCATATCCATCGTAGCCATTGCAAGACCAGCACCATTAACCATACAACCGATTGAGCCTCCAAGGTTAACGTAACTGAATCCCTTATCCTTAGCCTCACGCTCTTTCTTTTCCTCTGCTGTAGGCTCGAAGAGTTCTGCTATATCAGGATGGCGGAAGAGAGCATTATCATCAAAGGTCATCTTTGCGTCGATGGCTTTTAGTGTACCTTCCTGTGTCATCACGAGAGGATTTATCTCTGCAAGTGAGGCATCCTTTTCGACGAAGAGTTTATAAAGGTTCTTGAAGATAGGCACCGCTTGTTTCACTTGTGCCATATCATCGAATAACTTGAACGCTGCTTCACGTGCGAGGAAGTCGGACATACCAATAGTTGGATCAATGACAATCTTCTCAATCTTCTCTGGTGTCTCTTTTGCCACTTGCTCGATATCCATACCACCGGCACGACTCAACATCAACATAGGGCACTTCGACTTGCGATCAACAAGAATACTCATGTAGTACTCTGATGCAATGTTGACAGCTTCGCTAACTAGGACACGATCAACAGTGAACCCTTTAATATCCATGCCTAAGATTGCTTCTGCATGTTGGCGAATCTCTTCTTCACTACTTCCAAGTTTAACACCACCGGCCTTACCACGACCGCCCGTGTGTACTTGTGCTTTTACGACCGCTTTTGCTAAACCTAATTGTTTATACGCAGCAACAGCCTCATCCGGTGTTCGACAAACGATGTTGCGATCTACCGGTAGTCCATAAGATGCAAAGATACTCTTTGCTTGGTATTCATGTACCTTCATAAGATTTGTTTTTAATTATAAACTATAGTTTAGGTGTTTTGTAAATCAATTGAATGTGAATCAATAGTCTTTAGCTACTCTTTCTCCACGTAAGACTGCCAAGGCGTTCTCTGTTAATGCGAGCATCTCATCTTGACCAGGATAAACATGCACTGGAGCAAGATATTCTATTCGACGTTTAAGGCGGTCGATGATGTAATCGCTCTTTGCCATTCCACCCGTGAGAAGGATGGCATCAACTTTACCATATAGAACAGCCCCTTCTGCGGCTATGTTCTTCGCAACATGCCATATCATAGCTGATACGATTAACTCTGCATGTTTATCGCCAGCCTTTATCCAGTTCATGACCTCTCTTAGGTCATTTGTACCAAGATGTGCGATTAAACCAGCCTGTCCACTGACTCTGCCTAGTAATTGGCTCTCAGTGTACTTACCACTAAAACAAAGGCGTATTAAGTCGGCTGCTGGGAGGCTACCCGCACGTTCGGGTGAGAAAGGACCTTCACCATCAAGGGCATTATTAGCATCGATTGCTCGACCATGATTGTGGGCAGCAATTGAGATTCCACCACCAAGATGACAGATGATAAGGTTGAGCTTCTCGTATTTAGTACCTATATCTTTGGCGTATCGTCTACCAATGGCTTTCTGATTCAAAGCGTGCCAGATACATGCACGAGGCATTAGAGGAGAACCAGAGATACGGGCTTCTGGCTCTAGTTCGTCAACTACACCAGGGTCGGCAACAAAACTTCTGCAACCAGGGATGTCACGTGCAATCTCGTCAGCAATCATACAACCTAAGTCACAGGCATGCTGGTGAATAGCTTGTTGCTGGTCAAGTATCATTTCTTCCGTGATGGTAAATACGCCACTTGATACGGGCTTAGCTAAGCCGCCTCGTCCGATAACAGCATCAAAGTCAAGAGGGATATTGCGTTTCTTTAATTCTTCAATAACAAGTTGCTTTCGAAAGTGAAATTGATCTGTAATCTTCTTGAAAGTACTTAGTTCTTCTCTTGAATGAGGTATGTCTGCAACAAAGACAGGTTCATCGTCATTCGCTAAAGAGATTTTGGTTGAGGTTGAGCCTGGGTTAATAGCTAGGATCTTGTATGCCATAATGTTTTAATTGGTTATATTGGGAAGGGTAATAACCTTATTTTACTATGAGACTTGCAAGTGCAAGACTATATAACTTGGAGTTAATAGTATCGCCTCTGCTGGGGAGAACTACAGGTGCCATTGTTCCTTGAAGTACACCTGCAACTTCTGCATGACAGAAGAGCGTGATAGTTTTATAGAATAGATTGCCCGACTCTATATTGGGGAAGATAAGTGCGTCAGCCTCTCCGTTGATAGGTGAGTTGATTTGTTTAATCTCCATTGCTTCCTTAGAGCATGAAGTCTTTAAATCTAAGGGTCCATCTATCTCACACTTACCGAAAACTCCTGCTTTCGCATCTTCTTTTAATGTTAGATAATTTGCTGTATGAGGGAAGTGTTTGGTGTCGACCTTCTCGGAGCAATGTATTAGAGAAATCTTAGGACAAGTGATGTTGAAAGCATGGCAAAAGTCAACAAGATATTGTACTTGAGCTTTACGCTGTTCATCAGTAGGATAAGGAATCACAGCTGCATCAGTAAAGAATATTAGTTTGTTATACTCTGCTAATTTAGCAACAGCAATATGGGTTAAGACCGCCCCTTTAGGTAATATACCTAGTTGCTTATCTAATATAGCGCGTAGCAGAACATCCGTATTGACAAAACCTTTCATTATTATATCGGCTTGCTTCTCTCGGATAAGTGCCACAGCCTTACGTGATGCCTCTTCAGGAGAGTCTACAATAATAGTTTCAAAGCCTTCCTTTTGTGTAAAAGTGTTCCGTGTAGTTTCAGAGCATATCAATATGGGCTTTATAAAACCTTCGTGGGCAGCTAATGAGACTGCTTCTTGTGTGTGGCTCTCTTCTGGCCATACAACAACTGCACGCTTACAAATATGTTTCTCTTTGAGCAGACTTATTAGTTGTTTAAAGTCTTTGATACTTCTTTCTTTTTCTGGCATGTTCTGTTGATTTTTAAGTAGTAGTATGATAACGCAACAAAGATACTATTTTGTTTTGATATATAGATTCATTTTAAGGAAAAAACTGATTAAAATTCTTTTATTCCCATTAGTTGCAGTATATTTGCAGCCAAATTAGAGTCTATATGAAACGTCTACTTTTCTTTTTCTTAACGTGTATGGTTGTTGTTATTGGTTTCGCACAGACAACTAATCATACGCCTATACCAAAAGATGCTATTTTCTATAATGCACGTTGGCAAGGAGTTGCCACGGCAAATAAGGCGGCGTATTATCGTGTTCTTACTGTAGATAATAGAGGGGTTAAGATGTTCTATGACTATTACATTACGGGGCAGTTGCGTGCAGAGAAGCATTACATAAGCATCAATCGTCAAGATGATAAACTAACGAAGTTAGAGGGAGTGTGCCGTACATTTTATAAGTCAGGTAGGGTAGAGTCTGTAATGCAATATAAGAATGGTGTAGCTAATGGGCGTGCCCTTTCTTTCTTTCCTAGTGGGAAGATCGGTATGAAACTGAATTATCGTAATGGTGTTTTAGATGGACCTTGTTATGCTTATAATGAACAAGGTAGGGTAGAGTACACGACTATCTGGCGTGACGGCTCTCGTATATCAGATTCAAAGGGAGGTAAAGATTACTATATAAATAAGGTGACGAATGAAGATGAGTTTTGTGAGCGGTATCGTGTAAGGGAGCGTGTAACCATGGCGCAATCTAGACAGGTAAACACATCAACTATTGATGACAAGAAGATTGAAAAGCGTGAAGCCCCTGCAAGTAAAGTTACATCTTCTACAATAAAGAAGGATGAGAGCCAGCAAGCGAATAAAGCATCAGTTCCGCAACAGAAAGTCTCCAAAGAAATGACAGAAGAAGAGCGATTGATAGCAGAGGTGAAATATCCTGATGCACCAATGGATGTTACGGAATCATCGAAAGGTAATTCTTCGAAGAAAGAGAAGGTAAAAGCACCAACGATTCCAGATGAATGTTTGTTCCCATTCCCTTACTTATGTCACATCTTACTAGATGATACTGAACGTTTGAAGGATATACCATCTTTGGTTGCGTTGAGTAAAGTGTTTGCGTTGAAAGATTCGCAAACCATCAATGGGTATAGTACTCAGAAAGAGATTATCTTCCATCACAATATGTATTATGATGAACAGACAGGTCAAGATAAAGTTGTCGGTAAACAACCAAGACAAATAGGCTATTTAGGTACCTATGTTGATCATCAATTAATGTTAGAACGCATCAACCTATTTACTTGGTCTTCAGATGAAATGTTATCATTTGCTCGACAAGCTATTAAGGCTGGTTATCATGTCTTGGGAGGAGGAGATTATCAGTCCTTAGATGGTAACTTTATCTTAGAGCCTAAGAGTTCGAAGGTCAGTGATGGCTCACGAGCTGTTCTTATTACCTTTACGCATCAGCCCAGTCTTTATGGAGGGCTTTACCATATTCAAATGGATGTAAGATGATAAAATGAGGTGATTTTATAAAGTTGAGATAAATAAGTCATGAGATATGTGGTGAATTGCAAATTTTTGTCTATATTTGCAGCATCAACGTAATTGTGAATTAAAGAAACTTCGGTGTGTCTCTTAGTCTTTCCTTTCTGATACACTAAATATAACGACAACATATCGAATATGAAAGTAATTGAGAAACTTTGGAATTGGTATTTATCTGCCAATGCTTTGCCTTACTGGGTTATTTTAGCCATTGATATCTTTATCTGTTATTTCTCAGGTTTATTTGTCTTTTGGTTGTATTCTCATGGTGCTTTGGCTTGGAGTTATATTGCATTGTTCTCTAAGACAATCCTTATTTATATGATCTTCAACCTGATTGGTTTTAGAATCTTCCATACCTATTCAGGAATCATTCGATACTCCTCTTTTGTTGATTTACAGCGTGTAGGTTTAGCAATGTTATCTTCTTTAATTGTTGCTGAAGCCATGCATTATGTTATTTATTATTGGGATCTTGATTTCATTCGACTTCAAGGACGACAGATTGCGGCAATGTATCTAGTTGCTACAATTGGAATGATGTTGTTTAGAATTGTTGTGAAGTCTCTATATGATGTTCTCTTCAATACGGGTGGTGGTATGCGTACGCTCATCTATGGTGTGAAAGATGGTGGTATCGGTTTAGCCAAGAGCATTCGAAGTAGTAAACCTAATAAGTTTACTTTGAAGGGCTTTATTGCTCATGATTCAACTTTCAAAGGACGTATCTTGATGGGAGAAAAGGTCTATATAGTAGATGATGATTTGGCAGAAATTATCAGGGAGTTGAAGATTAAGGCAGTCTTAGTTTCTCCTTTACAGAATGAGCATTTCCGTGATGACCAAAAGCTACAAGATGTCTTGTTAAGTCAAGGCGTCCAGATCTTTATGAGTGAAGGAGAAAAGGAATGGAGTCAGGATGATGATTATTCAAATGTACAACTAAAGGAGATTAGTATTGAGGACCTTCTCCCACGTGACCAGATTCGTGTAGATATGGATTCTATCGGTGCTCTCCTGCGTGGAAAGAAGATTATGATTACTGGTTCTGCAGGTAGTATTGGTTCTGAAATGGTGCGTCAGATTGCCATTTATAATCCTGCGGAATTGATACTGATTGATCAAGCCGAAACGCCACAACATAATATTCGGTTGATGATGCACTTTGAGTGGCCTAATATAACAGCTCATACAATCGTTGCAAGTATTGCTAATGCTGATCGTATGGATAAGATATTCCAAACATATAAGCCTGATTACGTGTTCCATGCAGCTGCTTATAAGCATGTGCCCATGATGGAGAATAATCCATCAGAGAGTATTCAAAATAACGTTTGGGGAACGAAAGTTATAGCTGATTTGAGTGTTAAGTATGGCGTTAAGAAGTTTGTTATGATATCTACAGATAAAGCTGTAAATCCAACGAATGTGATGGGTTGCTCTAAACGAATCTGTGAGATATATTGCCAGAGCTTAAACAAAATGATTAACGAACAAGCTAATGGTAAACCTGTGACGCAGTTTGTAACAACTCGTTTTGGTAACGTATTAGGCTCTAATGGATCTGTTATTCCTTTGTTTGAGAAGCAGATTAAGGCAGGTGGACCTGTTACGGTTACCGACCCTAAGATTATTCGTTTCTTTATGCTTATTCCAGAGGCTTGTAAACTTGTGTTGGAAGCTGGTACGCATGGTAGTGGAGGAGAGATATTTGTCTTTGATATGGGTAAACCCGTAAAGATAGCAGATCTAGCGAAACGAATGATAAAACTCTCTGGAGCAAAGAATGTTGAGATTAAGTATACTGGTTTACGTGCAGGTGAGAAGCTCTATGAAGAAGTTTTGAGCACAACAGAGAATACTCTTCCTAGTTTCCATGAGAAGATTCGTATAGCGAAAGTACGTGAGTATGACTTCAAAGAAGTTGAGGCTCAGATTAATTCTCTTATCTCTTTGAGTCATACATACGATGATATGGCTATCGTTGAAAAGATGAAAGAGATAGTACCAGAGTATGTAAGTAATAACAGCAAGTATACTATATTGGATAAGCAAACTGTAAGCAATAAATAATGGATAAAGCCTATTCTATATTCCTGAGCCTAGTAAAAAGTGAGTTATGGCAAACTCCTTTAGATTTGAGTTTATCTCATTCCGAGTTTACTGATGTTTACAACATTGCTTCAAAGCAAGCAATGTTAGGCATACTTGCTGCAAGTTTGATTCGTAATGACGTACAGTTAGAGAGACAGGATGTACTTAAAATCCTGACGATTCAAGGTACGATAGCGAAAAGCAATAGAGCATTGAATGCAGAGTTGGAAAGGTTGCATTGTCTGTTGGATAAGAATAAAATAGATGCGATTGTTGTAAAAGGGCAAACTATAGGTATCTATTATCCTGATCCTCTTTCGCGTACACCAGGCGATATTGATTTCTATTGTGACAAAAAGAATCTCGCAAAGGTTATTCCCGCTATTGCGCATGATTGGGGAATTAATATTAATGTTGAGCCAACCGATCAACATTTTGAAATAGACCACAACTCTATAACATTGGAGCTGCATCATTGCTTGATGAGATTTGCTAGTCATAAGTCCCAAAAGATATGGAATCGTATCTTTGAGAATCTCAAGCCTTCGTTTGTCAATGTTAATGGCTCTTCTATTCAAACATTAGAACCTACATTAAATCTCCTTTATACCTTCCTGCATCTTTATCATCACTTGATAGAATTAGGTGTAGGTTTGCGCCAATTCTGTGATGTTGCAATCCTTCTTAAAGTTTATCATAATGTTATCGATAAGGAGCAGCTGTATAAATGGCTGGACGAACTAGACTTTCGGAAAGCCTTTGATGCTATTCAATTGATATTGGTAAAGTTGTTAGGCTTGGATGAGAAGTTTGCTCTATGTCCTATTCCTGTCAATGAATCTTCTGACACAATTTCTTTGTTTATGGATATAGTTTGGTTCGGTGGTAACTTCGGCTTTCATGGTTATAATAGGAGTTTCCGATTTAAGAGCCAATATTTCCTTGTTACAACTTATCGAAAGCTCCAATTATATTATCGCTTTTATCGTTTTTCACCGCGTGAGATTCGTGCCTCCGTATTATCGGCAATCCCTCACAAAGCAATGTTAGCTTTTAAGGGTAGGCTTTAAAAACCGTTTTCATAAGACACGCAAAAAAGAGTTCGCGAACAAATTCAAAATTGTTCGCGAACAATTTTGTGAATCTCTTAGTACTCCTTAATCTATCCTCTGCCAGATGCGTATTCCGTCGCTGTTAGATACGTATTCCCGTACTGTTAGATGCGGTGAGCGTTGCCGTTAGATACGGTGAGCGTTGCCGCTAGATGCGTATCTGTCAGCAGCGCAATACGTATTTGTCGGTAGGGGAATGCGGTGAGTGTAGCACAGGAATACGCATCTAGCAGAATGTCTATACTGTAAGGCGTAAATCTCTCTTGGAAGTTTCAACCACTTATTGGGAGCATCGTTCTCTGTTCCTGACAATATATACTTTTGTCATTGACAATATGTACTTTCGTACCCCACGAAATGTACTATTGTGCCCCACAAAATATACTTTCGTCAAAGAGCGACTAATACGGGAAGTAGTTCGTTGAAATTGCGGATGCAGTTTGCTATAAATTTATATGCTGTTTGCGTAAAATTTCTAACCGCTTCCCCATAAATTTATATACGGTTAGAAGTTTACGGGGAAGCGGTTAGAAATAAATTTATATCAAATAAAAGTCTTTGGATAAGCGGATAGTAATGCTGCTAGGTTTAAGTTTTAGTAAATGTTTATCTAAAATAGAATAGATATGAAGAAATGCACCCCATGAACTGAAGTGCATTTCTTTATTATTGAAATAGATAAAACTATTTATCGTTACTTTGCATAAGCAACAGAACGGGTTTCACGAATTACTGTAATCTTAACCTGACCAGGATAAGTCATTTCGTTCTGAATCTTCTCTGCAATTTCAGAACTTAGTTTCTCGCTCTCTACATCGTCCATCTTATCAGCACCAACGATGACACGGAGCTCTCGACCTGCCTGTATTGCGTATGTCTTTGTCACACCTGGATAACTCATTGCAATAGCTTCCAAATCATTTAATCGCTTAATATAAGCTTCAACTATCTCACGACGGGCACCTGGACGAGCACCAGAGATAGCATCACAAACCTGAACAATCGGTGCAAGAAGAGTTGTCATTTCTATTTCATCATGGTGGGCTGCAATAGCATTGCAAATATCTGGTTTCTCCTTATACTTCTCAGCGAGCTTACCGCCATAGATTGCGTGTGGTAAATCAGTCTCCTCATCTGGGACTTTACCAATATCATGCAATAAGCCAGCACGCTTTGCCTTCTTTGGATTCAAACCTAACTCACTTGCCATAACAGCGCAAAGGTTTGCTGTCTCACGAGCATGTTGAAGAAGATTCTGTCCGTATGAAGAACGATATTTCATCTTACCAACAATACGAATCAACTCTGGGTGCAAGCCATGAATACCAAGGTCGATAGCTGTACGCTTACCAGTTTCGATGATTTCATTATCAAGCTGCTTTTTAACTTTTGCGACAACTTCCTCAATGCGTGCAGGGTGAATACGTCCGTCTGCAACTAGCTGATGAAGAGCCAAGCGGCAAACCTCACGACGAATTGGGTCGAAAGCCGAAATAACAATTGCTTCTGGCGTGTCATCAACAACAATCTCTACACCTGTAGCAGCTTCCAAAGCACGGATATTACGACCCTCACGACCAATGATACGACCCTTTACCTCATCGCTATCAATATGGAAAACACTTACAGAGTTTTCTATAGCTGTTTCTGTTGCTACTCGTTGTATAGTCTGAATAACTATCTTCTTTGCTTGTTGATTCGCATTAAGTTTGGCTTCATCAACGATCTCATTAATATAAGAAGCTGCATCTAACTTCGCTTGATCTTTCAAGCTTTCAATCAAACGTTCCTTTGCTTCTTCAGAGCTAAGTCCAGAAAGTTCTTCTAACTTAATGCGCTCCTGCTCTTGCATCTTTTCAAGATCCTGTTGTTTTACCTGCAACAACTTCTTCTCATTGTCAACACGCTGTTGCTGCTGATCAACATCCTGCTTATGTCGATTGAGCTCCTCTTGACGTTGATTAAGAGCAACCTCACGTTGCTTTAATCTATTTTCTCCTTGTTGGATTTTGAGTGTGCGTTGTTGAACTTCTTTTTCAAGCTCGCTCTTTTTGTTAAGGAACTTCTCTTTGACTTCAAGTAATTTCTTTTCTTTTATAACTTCTGCCGCTTTCTCTGCCTCACTTATTGTGTCATTGTATTTTCCTGTAAGTATATAGCGGAAAATAGCAAATCCACCAGCACAACCTGCAGACAAACAAAGCACAGCTATTACAACTGTAACAATTGGACTCATTTATTATTCTTTTATTATTTTAGTTAATATTCTCGCTATTTCTTTAATACTTCTTCGATTTCTGAAGTGAGTTTACCGAGAATATCATTGAATGGAGCTGTATCATTGCGTACTCCTTCTTTCTTATATTTCAATGCAATATCAAGCATTGCCATATACATAATATCCTTATCCCCTTTTTTACCTTTGAAAAGAGTAGAATAAGTATTGACAGTATCAGTAATTAATTTGGCTGCAGAACGATAATACTCCTCATCGTCGCGTGGGACGTTTACAGAGAGTTCTGTATCATAAACATGCAGTCTTATATGTAGCTTATCGTCTGCCATTATATTCTGGATTATTTCTCACTTAGAAGTGTTATGCACTTGTTAACATCCCGGATTAGTTTGGCTACGCGCTTTTGTGCACCTTCCATATCACCATCAGTTACTTCGAGCATCTTTGCCATCTTTAACGAATTATAGTCAGCTTCTGCTTGAGACAACTCTTCTTGGAGTTGTTTAATTTCCTTCTCACGTTGATCAACAAGTGCGTAAAGTTCATCATTTTCTTTCTTCAGTTCTGCATACTGAAGAATCATCTGACGCACACGAGTTGCAAACGTATTGAGAGTTTTCTCATTCGAATCCATAATTCATTTTTGGACGCAAAATTACATTAAAGTTTCTGTTTAAGCAAATATATACCTAATTATTTTGACTCTACCTGCTCTGCGGGTTTGGGTTCTTTCTTTGCTAAAGTAACAATCTGATAAACGAAATCAGTAGTCCATTTTCTGCTAAAACGAAGTCGCTGATTATATTGTCGAACCGCTACAACTGCTTTGATGACACCAGCATCAGAGAAGTCATTTTTATCGTAAATATCATTTACGGTCTTCTCCGTCATTGTGTATATAGCTTTTTTGAAGAAGCCTGGAACACGTAATTTGAATTTCATCAAATTGCCAATTAACATCATTAAGTCTTGTGTGAATCCTTGGAATTGATAAAGATAAGGCTGTACATCTTGCATCTTCTTACAATTCTTCTTAATACTTGCGTCTATTTCATCAAAGAAATTATCATCAACTTTATATAAACTTTTCATGGTTTTCTTAACACTAGCCATTTCTCCTAATCCCAACTTATTATGTAGGGTTGGAACATGGAATGTTTGTTTATATGTGCGTAAATCAGGGAGCATTGCCAAGTTGTTGATACCTAGGCGAGAAGCAAGTACTGCTTGAAAATAAACCCTAATAAGAGTCATATAGTCTTCCATACCTCCAGACTTCGCTGTTTCATCCCCACTTTTACTAAAAAACTTTGAAAAAAATCCCATTTCTTATATCTTGTTTTTAAGTTATTACAATGTAATTAAATTATTTATTCGCTTGCAAAGTTACTAAAAAAAACAAGAAAACACATTCTTGATGTATGTTTTCTCATTTACAGTTATTTTAATTAAATTAAATTTGTTATCTTTGCATGCGTTATATATGCATCGTTGAATGAGGAATTATTTGCATGATAAACTCATAAGAGCTGACCTATTCAATTCCGTTATTCTTCTCTGCTCATAATAGTAACTAAATTATAAGTATTAGATATAAAACGAACTGATTATGAAAGGAATTGTTCTAGCTGGTGGTTCTGGCACACGTCTTTACCCGATAACGAAAGGAATAAGCAAACAACTTATTCCTATATTTGACAAGCCAATGATCTATTATCCTATATCGGTATTGATGTTGGCTGGGATCAGGGAAATTCTAATTATTTCTACGCCACATGATTTGCCTGCGTTCAAACGATTACTGGGAGATGGTAGTAGTTTTGGGGTACGATTTGAATATGCAGAACAACCTTCTCCTGATGGACTTGCTCAAGCGTTTCTTATAGGTGAAGAGTTTATAGGAAATGATTCAGTCTGTCTTGTTTTAGGCGATAATATTTTCTATGGCGCGGGTTTTAGTAGTCTGTTAAGGAATAGTGTTCAAAGGGCTGAAGAAGAAAATAAAGCAACCGTGTTTGGATATTATGTTAATGATCCTGAGAGATATGGTGTTGCAGAGTTCGATAAGAATGGAAAGTGTCTTAGTATAGAAGAAAAGCCAGAGCAACCCAAGAGCAATTATGCTGTTGTTGGACTTTATTTTTATCCCAATAGTGTTATTGAGATTACCAAACAGATTAAACCTTCTGCACGCGGAGAACTAGAGATTACGAGTGTAAACCAGAAATATCTAGATCAAGATATTCTGATGGCTCAAACTCTTCAGCGTGGTTTTGCATGGCTAGATACAGGTACGCATGATAGTTTGTCTGAAGCCAGTACTTTTATTGAATGTATAGAGAAAAGGCAGGGACTTAAGGTTGCATGTTTAGAAGAGATAGCGTACAAAAAAGGATGGA
Source organism: Prevotella sp. 20925_1_30 (assembly GCF_041433025.1). Classification (NCBI taxonomy): domain Bacteria; kingdom Pseudomonadati; phylum Bacteroidota; class Bacteroidia; order Bacteroidales; family Prevotellaceae; genus Prevotella; species Prevotella sp. 20925_1_30. Next base: position 132,051 of record NZ_JAPWAR010000005.1, read on the forward strand.
TAACGGCAGATCGTTTGAAAGAAGAAGCTCAACCGATGTCTAAAAACAATTATGGGAAATATCTACTTGAATTGATAGATTAGATCAGGATTAGATTCTTGTTAGGAGATGAAACAAAAATAAAACAAATATGGAAGAAACGACAAAACTAGAACTAGACAAAGAACAAGAGAAGGAAGGCGTAGCTTCTTTCTTTGACTTTGCTGCTCTTTATCGAACCATAATTCTTAATTGGTATTGGTTCGTACTTTCACTGATTATCTTTGGTGGAATTGGAGCTATTTATTTAAGGTACACTACACCTTTGTATCAATCAACAGCAAAATTGCTCATTAAAGATGATGACAATGGAAGTAGTAGACGAGGTTCTTCGTTACAGAACATAACTAACTTGGGAACAATCTCTAATTCCGCTGGTATCGATAATGAGATGGAGATTCTTTCATCACATTCTATTGCTGAAGATGCTATCCGAGATTTAAAGTTGTATGTGAATTACACGACGGAAGGAAAGGTTAAGGATGTTATAACATACCGTGACCAACCTTTGGTTGTAGATATTGATGCTGCCCATTTGGATAGACTGAATAGACCTATCAATCTTAACATTACAAAGAATGGTTCTTCATTTGTTGTTAATGGAACATATTCTGTTCCAACAGATGAGGAAAATAGTGAAGGTCCTTTCTCTATTAATAAAAAGTTTACGAGTCTGCCAGCAACAATCCCTACACGTGCAGGTATTATTACCATTAATTCTAATAATGGTAGAACTTTACATGAAGGTCAAGTTCTAAAGGTTAGCATTCTTTCTCCTAAAATGGCATCTGATAAGTATGTAGGTGAATTAAAAATAGGTCAAAGTGGGAAAGGTACTTCTATCTTACAACTTCAATTGACTGATGAGGTTCCTCAACGTTCTCTTGATTACTTGAAGCAATTAGCAATTGTTTATAATCGTCAAGCAAATGAGGATAAGAATGCTGTTGCACACCAAACAGAGAAGTTCATTAATTCACGTTTGGAGAAGATTAATGCTGAATTAGGTAAGACCGAAGGTGAGCTTCAGAACTACAAGCAAAAGAATGGCATGGTAGAACTGAAGATGAATGCTAGTAATTCTGTTTCCAACCAGAATACATCAGAGCAGAAACTTGCAGAAATGGAGACTCAAATTGAGCTCTTTAATACGATTGCTCGTGAAGTAGAAAGCTCTTCACGCAATTTAACACAAGTTATTCCATCTAATGTAGGATTGGATGATGAAAGTTCTACTTCTTTGATTAATAAATACAATGAGTTAGTTCTTGAGCGTAATCGTCTTCTTCGTAGTGCATCTGAGAGCTCACCAGTTGTTGAACCTCTCACGGATCAGATTCGTGATTTAAATGTTAATATTCGACGTGCTATTGCTGCAGCACGCAAGAACTTACAGATTCAGAGAGATGCAGTTTTAGCGCAGGTTACAAAATACACAGATCAAGTAGAGGAGACTCCTCAACAGGAACGTATGTTGACACAGATTGGTCGTCAGCAGGAGGTGAAGTCAGGACTTTATTTGATGTTACTTCAAAAGCGTGAAGAAAATAGTATATCTCTTGCAGCAACAGCCGACAAGGGAAGGTTGATTGATGATCCACAATTGAATGGTAAAGTAAGTCCTAATTCAACATATATAATGTTGATTGCTCTTGTCATTGGTTTGGCTATTCCTGTGCTTATCATTTTAATCATACAATTCTTCCGCTATAAGATTGAAGGACACGATGATGTTGCACGTCTTACCAAGTTACCAATCATTGCAGATATTGCAATTGCAAGTAATTCGGCTAAGGGTAAGGCTGATATTGTTGTTCATGAAAATCAGAACAACCAAATGGAAGAAATATTCCGTTCTCTACGAACGAATCTTCAATTTATGTTGCATGAAGGTGAGAAGGTTGTTCTTTTCACATCTTCAACCTCTGGAGAAGGAAAGACATTTACAGCAGCCAACCTTTCTGTCAGCTTCGGGCTTCTTGGTAAGAAGGTTATCTTGGTAGGTCTTGATATTCGTCGTCCACGTTTGGCAGAACAATTCGGCATTAACGATCACAAGCATGGTATTACTAACCTTCTTGTGAAAGATAATCCGAATAGAGAAGATGTTGAGGCACAGATTCTACCTTCTGGTGTAAATAAGAATTTGGATCTTCTCATGGCTGGTCCAGTTCCTCCTAATCCTGCCGAGCTTATTGCACGCAATTCTCTTGATACGATTATTGAGATTCTGAAAGAGAAATATGATTACATCATGATTGATACTGCGCCAGTTGGTTTGGTAACTGATACTCTTCAGATTGCCCGTGTGACAAACGTTTCAGTTTATATGTGTCGTGCCGATTACACTCCAAAGGCATCTTTTGCAATGATCAATTCACTTGCAAAGGAAGAGAAATTGCCTAATATGGCTATGGTACTTAATGGCGTTGATATGTCGAAGAGAAAGTACAGCTACTATTATGGCTATGGCAAGTATGGCAAGTATGGTAGATATGGGCGATATGGTGGCTATTCTTATGGTAGTTATGGTAACTACGGAAATTATAGCAACAGCCATTATGGAGATAAAAATGACCATTCTGTAAAGCGATAAAATTAAAGGTTAAGAATGATAATAGCTATTGATTTCGATGGAACCATCGTAGAACATAGATATCCCAAAATCGGTGACGAAATTCCTTTCGCCACCGATACTTTGAAGATGTTAATCAAAGATGGTCATCGCTTAATCTTATGGAGCGTTAGAGAAGATGACTTACTCCAAGAAGCGGTTGATTGGTGTCACGCACGAGGTGTTGATTTCTGGGCAATTAATAAGGATTATCCAGAGGAAGAGAAAGAGAAGAATAATCATTTCTCGAGAAAGATTAAAGCTGACATGTTTATTGATGATCGCAATTTCGGAGGATTGCCCGACTGGGGAACAATCTATCAGATGGTGACAAATCATGAGACATGGGAAAGTCGAAATTTCTCTAATCATTCACTTGAAGATCAAAAGCCACCCAAGAAGAAGCATTGGTGGAATTTTTAATTAAGTAGTTAGGTTGAACAGAGAAGATATTCTTTGTTATTATATCCTCGAATGTTGAACAGTCAATTAACACGTTAACTATTTATTTCTCTATAATGAGCTCAGTATTGTACTGGGCTCATTCTTTTTACCTCAGTTTAATACCTTTGTTTAGTATCATTTCATATATCTTCTTACTTACTAGCTATACAGCATGGATTCTCAACTTGTGTATAGCTTTCCAGTAGACTTACAGAACGACTGTCTACTTATTCGACTAATGTAACAGATAAGTGTATAGTCAAATCAGGGAAAGTTAAAGGACCAAGTTATACACGTGTGTATAACTAATTATACACACGTGTATAATTGATTATACAAAGCTGTATAACTGATTATACAGACGTGTATAAAACGATAGAATAAAGCTCTGGATACTTGTTCTTCCTTTCACATGGTAGAGATACTTAACAGAGAACGATTAGGATACTAATTATTTTGTGTTTATGACAATATAGTTAGCAGTGGGAACTCCTCTTTATTTGAGAAGGGCATATCATTGATGTGGAAAGTGGGGTATAGGGTGAATATAGCAGAAGGGCTGACATCCCAATGAGGATTTCAGCCCTTAACTATATTATGTGTGGAAAGTATTTCCTTTATATCAACAATTAGCTTTATAAGCGTGTATAAAGCTAATATTGTCTTCCTAATCTAGAACTCACTTGTGAAGTGGAAACGAATATGTTCGAAGTCTTGTTGAGCCATACTCAAAACATAACTGGAATCAGCGAGGAAGACGTCACGCCCTTCATTATCCTTTGCCATGTATTGATACTTACGTTTCTTGAAATTCTCAAGTTCCGTTTCATCATCAGCCTCAATCCAACATGCTTTGTAGAGATGAACTGGCTCCCAACGACATTTCGCATTGTACTCGTGCTCCAAACGATATTGGATAACCTCAAACTGTAGTTGTCCAACAGTTCCAACAATACGGCGATTATTGAATTGATTAACGAATGATTGCGCTACACCTTCGTTCATTAATTGCTCAATGCCTTTAAGGAATTGCTTAGACTTCATAGGGTCATCATTCTCAATGTATTTGAAGAGCTCTGGAGAGAAACTTGGTAAACCACGGAAGTGAATCAATTCGCCTTCTGTTAAAGTATCACCAATCTTGAATACCCCAGCATTGTCTGGGAGACCAACAATATCTCCAGGGTAAGCCTCTTCTACCGTACTTTTGCGCTGTGCCATGAATTGGGTAGGGGAGGAGAAACGCATTGTTTTTCCATTGCGTACATGCAAATAGGGCTGGTTACGTTGGAATTTACCAGAGCAAACCTTGCAGAAAGCAATGCAACTACGATGGTTAGGGTCGATGTTGGCGGTAATCTTAAAGATAAAGCCTGTGAACTTTGGCTCTGTAGGTTCTACGATTCTCTCTTCTGCCTTAGTTGGTCGTGGGCTTGGAGCTATCTCTACAAAACAATTTAAGAGCTCCTGTACACCGAAGTTATTCAAGGCAGAGCCGAAGAATACTGGTGCCACTTCTGCACGTCGATAGCCATTAACATCAAATTCTGGATAGACCCCATTAACCAATTCGAGATCATTGCGGAGTTGTTCAGAGAATTCGACACCGACATGCTCTTCAAGTTCTTTAGAGTTGATATCTACTTCCACCTTCTCAGTAACTCGTTGCTTGTTGGGGGTGAAAAGGTTTAATTGTTGTTCGTAGATGTTATATACACCCTTAAAGCGTTGACCTTGTCCGATAGGCCATGATAAGGGACGCACACTGATTTGAAGTTCTTCCTCCAATTCATCTAATACATCGAACGGATCACGACCTTCACGATCCATCTTATTAATGAAAATGATAACAGGCGTGTTACGCATACGGCAAACTTCCATTAACTTACGCGTTTGTGCCTCAACACCTTTTGCAGAGTCGACAACGATGATGGCAGAATCCACAGCTGTTAGAGTACGATAAGTATCTTCGGCGAAGTCTTGGTGACCAGGAGTATCTAGAATGTTTACCTTATACCCCTCGTAATCGAACTCCATCACAGAGGTTGACACCGATATACCACGTTGCTTCTCAATATCCATCCAGTCAGATGTTGCTGTCTTACGAATCTTATTGTTCTTAACAGCACCAGCCACTTGAATCTGTCCACCGAAGAGCAGGAATTTCTCTGTCAATGTAGTTTTACCAGCATCAGGGTGTGAGATAATGGCAAAAGTTCGTCTGCGTTCTATTTCGTTCATTTAAATTCTTTATGTTATTTGTCTTGTTCTTGTAATCCTTTGATACATTTCTTTAATGAGTCTTCCCAATAAGGAATCTTAATACCAAAGGTTTCTTTAATCTTTGTCTTGTCAAGTACAGAATAGGCTGGGCGTGTAACGGGTGATGGAAATTCATCGCTATGGCAAGGTTGTATATCACAATTACGATTGCCAACAAGTTCTGCAATCTTAATAGTAAAGTCATACCAGCTGCAAACACCTTCATTAGAGAAATGGTAAATACCATTGTTTCCTTCATATTTGCGTTGCTCGACAATATCGTAGATAGCATCAGCTAAATCGCCAGCATAAGTTGGAGTGCCACATTGGTCAAAAACAACTTTTAATTGTGGCTTTGTTGCTGTAAGATTAATCATTGTCTTAACAAAGTTATGACCAAATTCGCTATACAACCAGGCAGTACGGAGGATGATATGTTTCACTCCTGTTGCTTGAATCTTTTGTTCGCCATGTAATTTGGTTAAACCATATACACCTGTCGGAGTACCTTTCATGTCTTCTTTACAAGGAGTATTATAAGGGTCGCCTCCAAAGACATAATCAGTGCTGATATGAACAAGTAAACCATTTACTTCTTTCATTGCAATCGCAAGATTCTCAGGGGCAATAGCATTGAGCGTCTCAACAATCTCGCCTGCAGTTTCTGCTTTGTCAACATTTGTCCAAGCTGCGCAATTGATGATACATTTAATATCATTGTCTTTCACCATTTTGCGTATAGCCTCCAAATTAGTGATGTCTAACTTAGTATAACCATCACATACGTCTGTGAAGATATACTTGTCTTTACTCTTTTGAGATACAATCTGCATCTCATTACCGAGTTGTCCATTTGCACCTGTAACTAAAATATTCATACCCTTATAGTTTTTATTCTTCACCGAAGTCTAACCCCTCTGTCTTGTCCTTTATGTAATAGTCGGATAGCATACCAATAAAAGTTGTTACTTCTTTTAAGGCACGCTCTGTTTCTAGTGTAATCTCTTTCTTTTGTAGGCGAAGCATCATGACTCCATAGAGCAAGTCAAAGCATGTCTCTATTTCACTTTTTGAAAGTTGAGAAGCTACATTCTTCAATCGATTGTCATTTGTCTTTGCCATTTTATCAGCAGTACGTTTAGTCTTACCTCTTAGTTCAACAATGAAAGGTAAGACACGATAATATTCTGCTGAATAAAAAGGGAACTTAGAAGATTGGAGTAACTCTTTATGAAGTTCTGTAAGTCCTTGCATTAAGACCTTATTAATCTGTAAGTGTCCTCCCTCACGGCAACCTTCTTGATTCATCATTCTAACAAGATCACCAAACCAATCCTCCTCTTCTTCCTTTTGTTCGTCAGTATATTGAAATTGATCAATATATTCGGTACGTATTCTTGTGAGTGAACATCCATAAGCTCGAATGATATCTTCAATCTGCCACATATAAAGCAGATATTCTGCTACACTCTTTTTTCTTAATTCTTTTGCAACAAACATATAAAATACCTATTATTTGTATTTATTTCATCAGACCATCGACCGTAGGAAGGTGATAAAGATTGAATACCGTTCCTAAGAGCATGATAATCGAAAATAAAATAACAATAGAACCAATCACCTTATTTATTATAAGAATACCATTGACATCGAACTTTCCTCGAATTCTGTCGATAAGCCATGTTAAACCATACCACCATAATAATGCTCCTGCTGGGATACAAGCGAAACCTACAATCATCTCAAACGTCTGCCCTGGTTGTACAAAAGCAAATTGTGCAAAACAAGCCATGAATAGGAAGATGATCAATGGATTTGAGAATGTTACGAGAAATGCGGTCAATCCATTGTGAAAAATACTACCTTTAGTCTTTCCGCTTTGGTGTACTTTCTTCATTGGATTTGACTTAAAACAATAAAGTCCAAATAATAAGAGTAAGACACTCCCTGATATTTGGAGTATAAGTTTATAAGTAGGGTTTTGTAAAGGTCCCATGATAAAACTCATACCTAAACCAACTATAAGAGCATAGATCGTATCACTAACGGCAGCGCCAATACCTGTTATAAAACCATACCAACGTCCTTTATTTAAAGTACGCTGAATACATAATATTCCGACTGGACCCATAGGTGCTGATGCGATAATACCAATCAACAAACCTTTAAAGATAAAATCCAGTATATCTAATTGAATAGGAAATTGCATGCTTGTTATTTTGGGTGCAAAATTGCAAAAATTATGTGAGAAAAACAAATTTACCTAACAAAACTTTGTGGTATTCTAGTTTTTTCATAACTTTGCTCCAAGTATAATTAAACTAAAAACTTAGTAGGTCATATGGACGTAACAGAACAGAAACCAGTTGTAACTGGTTTGGAAAAGCCATTTGTTATTGGCTTGGATTTGGGAGGAACAAATGCTGTCTTCGGTGTCGTAGATCAGCGTGGTCAGGTACTTGCGACAAATTCAATTAAGACGCAGGCCTATAAAACAGTAGATGACTTTGTAGAGGCTGGTGTTGAAGCATTGAAGCCACTTATTGCAAAGTATGGTGGAATAGGACAATTCCGTGCTATGGGTATTGGTGCTCCTAATGGTAATTTCTATCGTGGTACGATAGAATTTGCACCAAATTTGTCATGGGGACATGATGGTGTTGTGCCATTGGGTGATATGTTTTCAGAGAAGTTAGGTATTCCTGTTGGTCTTACCAATGATGCTAATGCTGCTGCTATCGGTGAAATGCAGTATGGAGTTGCACGTGGAATGAAGGATTTCATTATGATTACCCTTGGTACTGGCGTAGGTTCTGGTATTGTGATTAATGGTCAGATGGTTTATGGCTCAGATGGTTTTGCCGGTGAGCTTGGTCACGTGATTATGGTTCGTGGCGAAAAGGGACGTAGCTGCGGTTGTGGTCGTACAGGCTGTCTTGAGGCTTATTGTTCTGCAACTGGCGTTGCACGTACAGCTCGTGAGTTCCTAAAAGAGAGTGACGAAGATTCTTTATTGCGTGAGTTGAAAATAGAAGATATTACATCTCTTGATGTTTCTATTGCAGCAGGTCGTGGTGATGCTCTTGCAAAGCGTGTATATGAATTTACGGGAAAGATGTTAGGTGAAGCATGTGCTGATTTTGCAACATTCTCTTCTCCTGAAGCATTTATCTTCTTTGGAGGTTTAACAAAAGCGGGTGACTTGTTGATGGAGCCATTAATTCGTGCTTATAGAGAGAATGCTTTGGAGATTTTCCGTGATAAGCCAAAGTTCTTGGTAAGTTCACTTGATGATGCAGCAGCAGCTGTTCTTGGTGCATCTGCTATTGGATGGGAGTTATAATTAAAGATATTCGACTTAATATATAAAAGGTAAAGCCTAAGTTTGTATATCTTTATTTACATAGAACTGCAGTTGAATCCTTTTTAAATTAAGTTCTCTCAATTTAAAAGAAAAGGTTAACGTTAATATTAGATATGATTCTTGAGATAATATCATACTCTTGAGTCCCTATCTTAATAGCGTTAGCCTTTTTTGTTGTTTTATTTTGTTTTCTCACTTTTTTACTATATCTTTGCGACTCAGAATAAAGTTAATCTATAATTAATTAAAGCAACAAATGAATCAGGAAGACGATATCAAAAAAGCTATTGAGGTGATGAAACAAGGCGGAATCATACTTTATCCGACAGATACTGTATGGGGAATTGGTTGTGATGCTACCAATGCAGAAGCTGTTGCAAAAGTCTATTCATTGAAACGTAGAGACGATTCTAAAGCACTAATCTGTTTGGTTGATTCTGATAATCGTCTACAACGTTATGTTCATAATATCCCTGATGTTGCTTGGCAACTAATTGATGCTGTAGAGAAACCAACAACATTAATTCTAGATGGTGCAGTAAATCTTGCACCTAACTTGATAGCAGAAGATGGTTCTATTGGCATTCGAATCACAAAGGAACCCTTCTCTCATGAATTATGTTATCGATTCCAAAAAGCTATTGTGAGCACATCTGCTAATATTAGCGGTGAGCCTGCAGCTCAGAACTATTGCGATATTTCTCAAGAGATACTTGATGGTGTAGACTATGTTTGTCAGTCTCGTCGTCAAGAACATAAGCCCCATACACCTTCTAGTATTATAAAGTTGAGTGTTGATGGTGAGGTGAAAATTATTAGAAAATAAGTAAACGTATAGATGGAAGTATCGGCTAAATTAGGCTTTCTCTCTCGATTTGATGTTTGGCGTCAAAAGCATGTATCTGATCGTGAGTTAGTTTTAGTGCTAGCATTTGCTATTGGTTTTCTTGCTTCTTTAGCTGCTTATATTCTCCATATTATTATTGGTCAGATAGAGGAACTTGTTACTTCAGGTTTCCATGTGATGACAATCAATTGGCTCTATCTGCTTTATCCTGTTATCGGTATTTGGCTTACGAGTTTATTCGTCAAATACATAGTTCGTGATAATATCTCCCATGGTATTACGCGTGTTCTGTATGCTATTTCCACGAAGCAATCTCGATTGAAAGCGCATAATACATGGTCTTCTATCGTTGCATCTGCCATTACGATTGGATTTGGTGGTTCTGTTGGAGCTGAGGCTCCTATCGTATTGACGGGTTCCGCTATTGGAAGTAACTTAGGACGCATTTTTCATCTAGACAATCGTACACTCATGCTCCTTGTGGGATGTGGGGCGACAGCTGCAGTATCTGGTATCTTTAAGGCTCCTATTGCAGGGTTAGTCTTTACGCTAGAAGTATTGATGGTAGATCTAACCATGGCTTCTTTGTTACCAATACTTATTTCCTCAGTAACAGCAACATGCTTTTCTTACTTCTTCACAGGTGGATCTCCGATGTACCATTTCCAAATGGATTATCTTTGGAGTCTTGAACGTGTACCGCCTACGATACTCCTTGGTATTGCTTGTGGTTTTATTTCGCTTTATTTCATGCGTCTTATGTCGTGGTGCGAAAATGGCTATGGCAAACTTTCTAAGTATCCTTATCTAAAGCTACTTGTTGGTGGCTTAGTACTATCCTCTCTCATCTTCCTTTTCCCTTCTCTCTATGGTGAAGGTTATAATAGTTTAGGATTATTCATTGAGGGGAAGACTGAGGCCGACTGGATGCAAGTTATGAGTGGTTCTATGTTTGCTGGTCAAACGAACTTACTAGTACTCTATGTTGGTTTCGTTATGCTTACAAAGGTTTTTGCTACTAGTGCTACAAATGGTGCAGGAGGATGTGGTGGAACTTTTGCTCCAGCACTATTCATTGGAGGTTTTGGCGGATTCTTCTTTGCTCGTCTTTGGAATATCCAACAGCTAGGTGTCTATGTTCCAGAGAAGAACTTCACGCTCTATGGAATGGCAGCTGTTATGGCAGCTGTCATGCATGCGCCCTTGACAGGAATATTCTTGATTGCAGAATTGACTGGTGGGTATCAGCTTTTTATACCTTTAATTATTGTAACCATCTGCTCTTATCTGACGATTAATATTTTCGAGCACCATAGTATTTATGCTGTCCGATTAGCCAAACAAGGCAAATTACTCACGCATCACACGGACAAGTCTATCCTTACATTGATGACAATGGATAAGATTATTGACCGTGATTTTACCTCTGTTGCTCCTGATATGGAAATGGGACAACTCGTTCATGCTCTTAGTTCGAGCCGCAATGATTATATCCCAGTTCTCAATGAAAGCGGCAGCCTTATGGGCGAGATAGATATTACCAAACTTCGCCATATTATTTTCCGTACAGAGCTTTATCATCGATTTCATGTAAGTCAACTTATGACAGCTCCAGCAGCTACATTAGGTGTTAATGACCCTATGGAAGATGTGATGAAGACGTTTGATAGTACTGGGGCGCAGTATTTACCAGTGGTTGGGTTAGATGGCCATTTGGTAGGATATATCTCACGAATACGATTGTATAGTATGTATCGTCAGTTCGTTGCAGATTTTAGTGCCGAGTAAGTCCTGCTCTTACTCTCATGTTATTCAGCATCCTTAATTGTAAAATCTCAAAGAATGAATAGTAAAGATATACGCATCATCTTTATGGGTACCCCCGAGTTTGCGGTGGAGTCCTTAAAGGCTTTAGTGGAAAACGATTATAATGTAGTAGCCGTCGTTACTCAACCTGATAAACCTGTTGGGCGGCATCAAGAGAAGTTGCAACCTTCTGCTGTTAAGCAGTATGCTTTAGAAAAAGGCTTACCAGTACTTCAACCAGTGAAGATGAAGGATCCTGAGTTTATCGAGGAACTTCGTTCTTATCATGCGGACTTACAGGTTGTTGTTGCCTTCCGTATGTTACCAGAGGTTGTTTGGGCAATGCCTCGTTTGGGAACTTTCAATGTTCATGCGGCTCTATTGCCTCAATATCGCGGTGCTGCTCCTATTAATTGGGCAGTAATCAATGGAGAGACGCAGACGGGTGTTACTACTTTCTTCCTTGATAAAGACATTGACACGGGTAGGATTATTATGCAAAAGCCATTTGACATCCCTGATACGGCTGATGTTGAATATGTTTATGATGGTTTAATGCACTTAGGTGCAATAATTGCAATAGACACAATCAATCTCATAGCCTCTAAGTTGCCAGAAGATAACTTAGATGTAGATTTCTCTCATGTCTTAGACGAGATTAGCGTACCCCAAGAGCAAGAGAATATCGAACTAAAGAGCGCACCGAAGATATTTAAAGAAACCTGCGAGATAAATTGGAGTCAACCAGCAAAGACTGTTTATGACTTTATTCGTGGACTTAGTCCTTATCCTGGTGCATGGAGTTCGTTAGTCTTGAATAATGGTTCTGAGAGCAAATCATTGGTTATGAAAGTCTATAAAACTTCAAAGACGAATCGTGCAGCTACAGGCACAGTTGGTAGCCTTGTTGTTGAGAAGAATCGCCTATATGTGAATACCACAGATAACTTGCTTGAGCTTTTGGATATTCAGTTATCTGGAAAGAAACGCATGGATGCTGCCTCTTTTCTTAATGGCTTTAAGGCTATTACAGATTATCGTTTCGTATAGTTTCTGTGAACTAAATGATAAGGAAATGAAAGAGTCTTCTTTCCTCTTTTGAGAGTGAAGGAGGCTTTTTTTCTTCTTTTCCTTGCTCATTCCATTTTATCTTCTTACCTTTGCCGCCGTGAAAGAATTAGCAATGACATATCAAGTGAATGAAGTACTGCAAAGAATTATCAGATTCTTTGCATCTTTTTGCACTTTATCTTTGGTCAATCCAAATAATTTGCTAACACACACACACACTATGCGCACCTAGCGTCTAATAACACATTTTTTCTTCTCGCATACGCGCGCGCGAAGCGTGCCGTAACCCCTGTAAACAAAGGACTTCTAGGAGTTTCCTTTGTTCGCTTTTTTATGCCCTTTTGTAAACTCCGTTTAGAGCAAAATAAGAACGAAATAACAACTATTTTAATCAATGAAGTAATGAGAAAAAAGCAAGTAAAGAAGAGTTATTCTGCACCTCGTTGCATGATAATCCAAATGAACGAAACCACTAATTTGATGGAAACGTCATTCCCAAGCCAGCATAAGCCGGGACAACATGGTCATGGTCCATCTGGTGCGAAAGCTGCAACTATATGGCAGGAAGAGGAAGAAGACAATGCAGAAAACACTTCTCCTTGGGAAGACTAAGAGAGTTATCAACAAGAATCAGAAAAGACAAAGTAACAAAGTAATGATGAGAACAAAACAATTATTCAAGACTCGCCTATTGTTCTTTGCAGCCCTTTGCAGTATGGCTTTGGCAGCCGTTTCCTGCGCCAATGAGGATGTTGCGCAGAATGGTACGGACACAGGAAGCAACGATAACGATAAGAACATGACAACCTTTGTAGCTGGCAATCCAACGAAGACCCGTACAACGATGGATTACGACGGCGGAGCTTTCTATTGGGAAGCAGGCGACAAGATCTATGTACAGGACGATGACGGTGCATGGAAGGTGAGCAGCAATAGTCCAACAAGCAAGACCAGCTATTTCAATTTCAAGGTATCTGGTAAGTTCAATAACCATTCTACTTACAAGGTTTATTACCCAGGCAAGAATGGCAGTAACAACCAATTGACAATCCCCGCTGCACAAACACAGACAACTCCTAGTACTACTGATCACTTTGGCATATCGGGCGATTGTGGTACAGCAGATGCAACAGGCACTATCGGTGGTAAAGTCTTTTCTTTCCAACTCGAACACCAAGCAGCTATCCTCGTCTTCGAACCTTTCACGAAGAATGATATATTCAAGAAATGCTATCTAACCAAGGTTGAGGTGACAGCCGACAACAATATTGCAGGTAGCTACACCCTCGATCCTAGCAACGGAGAGATTACGGGAGCAGGTAACGACAAGCAAATCATCCTCACCACCAAGGGCAGCGGTGTATACGCTGATGGTTTCAAGTTGGACAACTCTACCACCAGCACCACAGCAGACAAGATCTATATGTTTATCAAACCAGGCACACACAAGTTAAAGATTCGCTACTGGCTGAAAGACCTCGTCACAGGTACAGAGGGCACCATCACCAAGGCTCCCGGCTCATTCGTTTACGATAAGAATACCTACTACGACATGACTGCCGACCTTGATATCCGCGCCTATAACGGTGATAATTATTACATGTGGGATGCCCAGGAACAATACTGGAAAGGTTACGAATGGACAAAGAACTTGGGAGCAGGCGTAGGCCAGCCAACCCTTGAAGGTCAGCCAGCCGGCAACTACGCGCAGAACAATAGTGATAATCGTTGGTATCACGAGGGCGGCGGTTCAGGTCACTTCGACGCTACCCAGACATGCGCCACTCTTCCTAACGTGAACGAGATGACGTGGTACGCCGCCAAAGGCGATCCCCGTTGGGACGCAGACGAATTATGGACTACTATGGGTCACTTATACAAAGG